>QZJZ01000043.1 GCA_003599815.1 Candidatus Auribacter fodinae | reverse complement strand
CCTGACAGGTCGTTACACCACCAGAGCGTTCAATACGGATACGGGCAACATAGATACATCGACGGATCGGTTTAACCGCGTATCGAGTTATGATTACGATACCATAGACAGGCTTGTAAGTGTGTGGGATACGAAGAAGAACGTGACCAAGTTCTATACGGATGGAGACTGGGAAGGCCAGGTCAGTACGACGTCGAAGAATAATGGTTTAACGGCGGCGTTCAGTTATGAGATGTCGAGCGGCGAGGTGGTGCGGAGTTTTGAGACGGAACGTGGCCTGACAGGCCGTTATACGACGCGTGCGTTTAACACGGATACAGGGAATATAGCAACGTCGACGGATCGGTTTAACCGAGTATCGAGTTTTGATTACGATACGATAGACAGATTGGTAAGCGTGTGGGATACGAAGAAGAACGTGACTAAGTTCTATACGGATGGAGACTGGGAAGGTCAGGTCAGTACGACGTCGAAGAATAATGGTTTAACGGCAGTGTTCAGTTATGAGATGTCGAGCGGCGAGGTGGTGCGTAGTTTTGAGACGGAACGTGGTCTGACAGGTCGTTACACCACCAGAGCGTTCAATACGGATACGGGCAACATAGATACATCGACGGATCGGTTTAACCGAGTATCGTCATTCGATTACGATACCATAGACAGGCTTGTAAGTGTGTGGGATACGAAGAAGAACGTGACCAAGTTCTATACGGATGGAGACTGGGAAGGCCAGGTCAGCACTACGTCGAAGAATAATGGTTTAACGGCGGCGTTCAGTTATGAGATGTCGAGCGGCGAGGTGGTACGGAGTTTTGAGACGGAACGCGGCATCACCGGTCGCTACACCACCAGAGCGTTCAATACGGATACGGGAAATATAGCCACCTCGACTGATAAGTTTAATCGGGTGTCGTCATTTGATTACGACACCATAGACAGGCTTGTCAGTATATGGGATACGAAAAAGAACGTGACCCGGTTCTACACAGACGGTGAGTGGGAAGGCCAGGTCAGCACAACGTCGAAGAATACGGGTTTAACGGCAGTGTTCAGTTATGAGATGTCGAGCGGTGAGGTTGTACGCAGTTTTGAGACGGAACGAGGCATCACCGGTCGCTACACCACCAGAGCGTTCAATACGGATACGGGAAATATAGCAACCTCGACTGATAGGTTTAACAGGGTGTCGTCATTTGATTACGACACAATAGACAGGCTTGTCAGTATATGGGATACGAAAAATAACGTGACGGAATTCTATACGGACGGCGACTGGGAAGGCCAAGTTAAAGCTACTCTCAAAGGAACTGCGCTTCGGACGGCGTTCAGTTATGAATTGGATAGTGGAGATGTAGTACGTAGTTATGAGACTGCGGTTCGTGTATCAGGGAACAAATACACTACGAGAAAATTTAATACTAATACCGGTAATATAGAAACTTCGACAGATTGGTTTGGTAAAGTATCATCGTTTGATTATGATACCATAGACAGACTGGTAAGTATCTGGGATAGTCGTGGAAATGTCACGAAATTCTATACGGACGGCGACTGGGAAGGGCAGGCAAGCCAGTCATTGAAAGACAACGCGCTACGTAATACTTACAGTTATGAGATGTCGAGCGGCGATGTTGTAAGAAGTTATGATACCGCACTTCGTGCATCGGGTAACAAATATACTACGCGCTCATTTAACACTAATACCGGTAATGTGTTGACCTCGACGGATTGGTTTGGACGAGTATCAAGTTATGCGTATGATACGATAGATCGATTGGTTAGTGTGTGGGATAGTCGTGGAAATGTCACGAAATTCTATACGGACGGTGAGTGGGAAGGACAGGCAAGCCAGTCATTGAAAAACAATGCATTACGCAATACCTACGGTTACGAACTTGCCAGTGGCGACGTTGTCACTAGTTATGATACTGCCATCCGTGCATCAGGGAACAAGTATTCGACTCGCCGGTTTAATACGGATACCGGTAATGTGTTGACCTCTACGGATTGGTTTAACCGTGTATCAAGTTATGATTATGACACAATAGACAGATTGGTCAGTGTCTGGGATAGTCGCGATAATGTAACGAAATTTTACACAGACGGTGCGTGGGAAGGGCAGGCAAGCCAGTCGTTGAAAAACAATGCATTGCGGACTGTGTTTGGTTATGAGTTGTCTTCAGGCGAAGTGGTTACTTCTTATGATTCAGCGATACGCGCATCTGGTAACAAGTATACCACTCGCAGGTACAATACCGACACGGGAACTATCAATACCTCCACCGATTGGTTTAACCGTGTATCAAGTTATGACTATGACACAATAGACAGATTGGTCAGCATCTGGGATAGCCGTGGAAATGTGACCAAATTCTATACTGATGGAGCGTGGGAAGGCCAGGCAAGCCAGTCGCTGAAAAACAATGCATTACGGACTGTGTTTGGCTATGAGTTGTCTTCAGGCGAAGTTTTAACCAGCTATGAAACCGCGATACGCGCGTCTGGTAACAAGTATACTACTCGCAGATATAATACTGACACAGGAAATATCAATACCTCTACCGATTGGTTTGGACGTGTTTCGAGTTTCGATTACGACACTATTGATCGTTTGGTAAGTATATGGGATACCCGCGATAATGTGACGAAGTTCTATACTGACGGAGTTTGGGAAGGCCAGGTCAGCCAAACTTTGAAGAATAACGCTCTTAAAACACAATTCAGTTATGTCTTGGATTCCGGTGAAGTGGTTAATAGTTATGAATCCGCAATCCGGCCATCCGGCAATAAGTTCACAACGCGTAAATTTAATACTAATACCGGTAATATTGAGACATCCACCGATTGGTTTGGTCGTGTATCGTCATACAACTATGACACCATAGACCGACTTGTCAGTCTATGGGATAGCCGTGGAAATGTGACCAAGTTCTACACAGACGGCGAATGGGAAGGTCAGGCTCGGCAGACATCGAAAAACACTACTCTTAAAACCCAATTTAGTTATGATATGTCTAGCGGTGATGTTCTCACCAGTTATGAAACCGCTATTCGTGCATCAGGCAACAAGGTTACTACACGCAGATTTAATACTGATTCGGGTAATGTCGATACCTCCACGGATTGGTTTGGACGAGTGACATGTTATGATTATGACACTATCGATCGCTTAGTGAGTACATGGGATAAACTTAACAATGTTACACGGTTCTATACTGACGGCGCGTGGGAAGCCCAGGTCAGCGGCGCGTATAAAAATGGTGTTCAGAAGACAGCTTTCTCTTATGAAATGGTGAGCGGTGATACACGGCGCAGTTATGAGACTGCGTTACGCGCGACCGGAAACAAGTATACAACTCGCCGGTATAATACTGATAACGGCAACATAGAAACATCTACCGATTGGTATGGCAAAGTTTCATCATTCTCTTACGACAGTATTGATCGCCTGATCAGCAGTTGGGATACCAATACCAACGTGACCAAGTTCTATACGGACGGATACTGGGAAGGCCAGGTAAAAGAGACTTCAAGAAATGGCGAGTTGAGAGCCACATTCTCTTATGAATTTGATTCTGATTATGTCTTGTTGAGGTCGTTTGAATCGAAGAATGGTGATCCGACTAAAGTCACCACGAGGAAATTTAATACGGACAGCGGAAATATAGAAACCTCAACCAGTCCGCAGAACAGGGTATCTTCTTTCGTCTATGACAGCATTGACCGTTTGGTAAGTGTTTATGACAAGAGAAATAATATATCGTATTTCTACACCGACGGTTTATTTGAAGGCCAGGTATCTTCTACTTATAAGAAAAACCAGTTATTGTCTACCTATTCATATGAAATGGTGAGTGGTGAGGTTATTCGTAGTTTTGAAACAGAACGGGGAATCGCACCTCGCTATACTACCCGCAGGTTTAATACTATTACTGGTAATGTTGATACTTCGACTGACAAAAACGGCATTGTATCATCTTACAGTTATGTAAGCGGTGACGTTTTGAACTCAGTATATGATACATTGGATAATGTGTCGAAGTTCTACACTTCCGGTGATGATGAAGGCCAGTTAAAATCTGTCAGCAATTATGACGGGCCAGTTGTATATTATAGTTATCAACTGGATAGCGAAGGGTACAAACTCAGAAGTTACGAAACGAATGCCAAATTCCTCGGAAGAATAACAACACGCAGATTTAACACTGATGAGATGGTTGAAAGCTCAACTGATGTATTGGGTGCCGTAACAAGTTATTACTATACTCCTGATGGCGCGCTTGATAAGACCCGTGACAGCTTGGATAACCTTACTTATTATTATACGGATCTTAATAAACGAGGGCTGATTGACTACACAGTTGACCAGAGCGGCAATGATGTGCGGTTTAGCTATGAAACTGATACGCTTGGAAATATTGTGCGCACCTATACAACGACCAGTCCGTCGGTGACACCTAATAACATTACAACACGTCAACTTGATCCTGTAACACAACATATCCTCTCTTCGACAGATCGGCTGGGACATCGTTCAGATTATCATTATCTTGCGCCTTTGAGCCAGAAATTAACCAGTATTTATGATACAGTACGTAAGCAAACTACGTCTTTCTATACAACTGGCACATGGGAAGGCCAGGTTGCGGGATACAGTGATGTACAGGGTCCTGCCAACTACTTTACGTATGACATAGATTCGTGGACTGGTGTTATCAATAAACGTTATGAAAATTCAAGACGCTACGTTAATGCCGGTACCAGTTATCAGTTGACTAATACAGTTGATTTTGACCCAGTCTATCAGGATCTGATTACTCTGGCTCGTGATAGAAACGGCATCAGGACAAGCTATGATTATGACGGCACCAATTTGGAATCTGCAAACACGTCGATTAATGCTTCTATGAATTTTAATACCAACAATCTTAGTGGTGCGAAGGGGCATCTGTCGAGTTATACAAATCACCAGAATATAACTTTGAATTATAGCTATCAGATTGATTCGCGTGGTGTGATTAACAAGTCATATGAAACTCTGGCTCACGGGCCTTCAGGGAAACAGAAAGTCGTTGAACGGCATTATGATGAATTCGGTAATATTATATACACATCAGATTCAAGCACGGACACTGTGGTACAGTATGAATATGACACAACTGGTACTATCCTAGAGAAGAGCTATGAGACAGAGTTCGATGTCAAATTCGATGACAATAATGCCAGCGGCACTGTTTATAAAACTATCGACTATTATACCTATCAGACGAATACTGATGCCTTAACATGGGGTCGGGCACGCAGAATTGCAGTGTCAGGTTCTGCGCCGGGGTACAGTTATACCGATGACATATACTATAATTTTAATGCTGACGGTAACCTGAGCTATATGACCGAACAGCATCTTGAGTTTGCAAGTGGCGGAAGGGTTATTTACGAGTATTTCGATGATCCTTCTAATCCATATCTGCTCGGACAGGTAAAAACGGTAACCCGTATGAAAAAGACGCTGACTATACATGGTCTTGAAAATGGTGTACGTACTGAAGATACGTTTGAATACTATCCGCAGGAACACTATGTCTACGATGCGTACGGTATTTTGCAGTCAACTTATTCCACTGAGTTTATCGCCGGTCCTACACCTAATTTCCAGAACAGATCTGGTGACGGAACTCCGGAAAAGATTGACCTGGTATCCGCTGACGGTGTTGTACAGAGAGCCACAACTAAACAATATCGGTCTGATTTAACATGGAGCCCGTTGCCTTATGCTGAATACTGGACTGATACATACACAGTTATGGAAGACGGCACGCCGCAGGTCAAAGTAGAAGATTATGACGGAACAACTCTCCGCACATTCAGCTATCAGATTGACGCGAATGGTAAAATCCTTGAAACTTATGTTACCAGTTTTGACACTACTTCCAGCAGGATTGATACCCTGAATGAAATCGGCGACATTGTATCAACCAGCCATATGCCGAGTGACCGGTTGATGAAATCTAAGTATTATCAGCAATACTTGAAATATCAGGTTAACAAGGAAGGCCCATATTTGTATACAGGCCGCCAGTACAACGGAAGAAGCCTCATTTATCAATATCGTAATGATACGGGCCAGGGTACTTTGATCGATCCGAATGACCCGAGCAAGGGATATCGTCCGCCTGCGGATTATCATTACAGTTACTACTACGATAGTTTTGGCAATATGACATGGATGTTGTCACGTGAAGATGGTGTTTCTGCCAGCTATCAGCAGCAGCGTGAGGATGACGGAGAAATATTGAGTGTTGGCGATGATATCCATTTTGGTGTCGATAATCGCGGCAAAATTCTGACTATATCAGTGAATGGTACTGCAATACCATTGATTATTCAGAAGGAAGAATATCTGCTTGACGATACCACTGCGTATGACAATAACTGGCAGAAGACTTATGGAAGCAGAACCGACGTTGAAACTAATTTCGCTGACAGCGAGGAAGCGAAATATGATGTTGCAGAACATCAAGAGCAGTTCCAACAACCGAAACAGTGGATTAAGGTCAAGGGTCTTAATGGCAAGAAATGGAAATATGTACTTGATGAACTTTATCAGAATTACTATTCAGGCGGGTTAAGCAGTTATTTTGATGATGACAATGCTGAACTTGTTGTCGGTATTAATGGTTGGGGTGAAACCGAAAGTGCGACAAATCTGATTGGTCCTTATGATAATGATGCCGCTGAACCGGTTGCGCCGAACGTTCAGCCGTATGCGTCAGTTATATACCTTGATAAGAGTGGTGGGACAAGCAATGGCAAAATCTTTATTCAGCCTGAAATTACAAAACTGCTTGTAGAAAAAGTCTGGGTTCCTGAAGCAGGCCAATCTAACCCGAACATCGGTAGTTACGAGACGTTAGTGAAATTTGTCATTACCGGGCCGGATAAAATGCTCTTTATTTTACCTGATGACGGTAAGGATATGACAACACGCAAAGGATACGATATACCGGGATACAACGATATCGTCCGTAGCGACAATTGGCTCTATAACCTTGCGGAATTGTATGATAATTCACCCGGATATGACGAAGTCTATAATGGGGCGATTGTTTATAACCCTCATGATGATGAAGATAACGTAGATTTCTATTATGATTGGGATTATTACTCAGGGTACAACGTCAATATAAGCCGTGGATGGTCTAACAATCCGACGGTCGGCAGTTGGGATCTCATTGGTGACTACTCCTATTCGTATGGAAGCAAGGGTTTGGTTTGGTCTGGTATGTATAGCCAAGGCAGTTATACTAGTTCAGATTCATACCTAGAAGGGTCTGCATTACGTACTGCGTTATACTGGTTGAATTCGTCCTTCCTAAATGATTTAAGCGTAATATACGGCAAGGATCCTATACTTCAGACAGCTGAACGTATTATGCCTGCATTGTATAAATTTTATCTGGACGCTTCCGGCAGTTCGTCCGGGATCACTCCTACTGTGCAGGATGATATAGTTTTTGCCACGGGAATTAGTTATTTTTATGAGTTGAGTTCGCCGTTTACAGTACCAGACACTGTTTATAAAGAAGAAGGACGCAGATGGGTACCTGTTACGGAAGACGTCACTCGTGCCACTAAGAACTTCCGTGATTTCTTCGTTCAGTTCTCTCTGGATAATGTTTTCTATGGTGGTATTGTCGATGATATTAGTAAGAGTTATAACCAGAATTCAGCAGAACTGGCTGGCGCTTCTGGTAGCGCAGGGCCTCTTGGTCTTGACAGACAAGCTGTGTCATCCAGCCTTGATCCGGGAAGCAGTATTTCAGGCGGCGACCATCTCGACCGCTTTGCGGAATTAATAAAATTCCTGTTTAAGGGTTCAAGCGGATCTGCATCTCCACAAGAAAAAACAGCTGAGGATGATTTTATATTCCTCGATTTTAACTGGACGCCATTGTTGACTACCAGTACGAACCCGGAGACTGGTGCAGAATACACGGCCACAGCAACCGACCCATATAAAAACTCGATTTATGTTCCGCAAACATTACGAGCTTATATGGATGGCGAAGATATATCTAATCCATATTTCCTCGGGCTAAGCGGTACAGACCTGCTGTCTTTCATGAATGGCAATGCTGACTACAAAAACATTGTTACCCTCTTCAATAAACAGGAATGGGGTTCTGTACAGGAATACGTTGCGACAAGCGCCGCCGCTTTTACAATGCAGTTTACTCTGGAAGAAAAAATGGTTGGCGGTAAAAAGATGTACTACCCGAAACTCGCTAACGCTGAAGTTGCGTTTGAGGCACGGGCCCGTATGAACAATGATATTGCTGATAAAGTTGGGCTTGATGGCGAAATGCTTGTTCCGTTATCAGCCGTAACCGGCCCGTATTCACTGGGATCTTTTGGTGATCCGGATCTCTATGCGACAGTTAATGTTTCCGAGACTAACCCGAACTCAGCGGTCAATCTCAATGACATCAAGACAAAATGGAATGACTTGACTAACCAGATTCCTAATGCCGCAATTAACAATATTATTATTGATTATAACGGTTATGATGTTCAGCTCGACCATACCAGCCGTGTACAACGTATATTTATCCCGACTGGTTCAGACAAATACACTATCATTGATACTCGTGGTTACATCACCGAAGAAGGATTTGGTGTAATCATAGTATATGAATGGAATGACGCGAACAGTGACGGGTTTGTTGACGAAGAAGAACTTGGCGCTCAAACCAATGAAACTACAAAGGTGAATGAGTTCTGGATCCGGACATCAGGCGGCAGTGCTACTTTAATGGAACGCGGCTTTAGTAATGGTGTTCCATCTGATACGGCGCCAAAGATTTACAGCTTGTCCGGCGGTCAGTTTGTATTTTCCGGCTATGCTTCTGAGCAATCATTGGATAATTTTGCGCAAGCAATAAAGAAAGATGTCGCGGTCTTCAAAGCTCAACAAACCTACAGTTATTATTTAAACAAATATGATGACCTTGGTACAGCTATTCGCCACCTTGCGCAAACAGGCGGGCTTGATTTGTTCCGTTCGGGTGGTGCCGCTTTTGCTCTGGAAGCGGCTGTTAATATGGGTGACGGTGCATTCTTTGATGCGTTGTTCCAACAGAAAATTATAGTTCAGCAGGAAGGAAAAACAGATTACCTCAGCTATCAGCAGTATCAGGATTTCCTGAAAAAACAAACACCAGAGAATAAAATGACTACTGGTGAAGACGTTATCGCTTTAGCTACACAGGCGACAGGTATTACATATATCTTCAATCAGGCAAACAGGTTTGATATTAACAATGAGGCTAACTATTCTTCGCAACTGCTTGAGGCAAAGAAACAGCTCCAGCAGTCTCAACAGCAGAAAGCTGAAGGTATTGTCATAGTTCAGAGCTTCAGGTTCCAAGTTGAAGGGTTGGATTCTACGTTTGGCGGACAAATATATTATACCGTATCCAAAGGTATCCAGATTAAGGTGGATGATGTTACGGAAGAGGTTCAAGTGGGAAACCTCACTCTAACCTACAATTATAAAGCGGTTAGGTCTCATTCACAATTTAGCCATGGATTTCAGTTTGTAGATCCGAATACCGGTAAAGTACTGGGATCCGAATTGATATACAGCAAGTATGACAACCAATATACGTTCTTCAGTACTAGCAGATTGAATGAATATCTTGCTTATAAAGGGCTTGATAACGATCGAAATACTCTTGGCGCAATGTCAGAGTTTGGTTTGTTTAATGGACCTGAGCGGTATATACAGCTCACCGAAGAAGGACAGAAATATGTTGCCAGTTCCAACATTACGTTTGGGGCAGGTACGACAGTAATTGGTCCGAATGATAAAGCGATTCCTCTTGTGTCGTTTACGGCAAATGCTAGTGGAGTGCCTACACTTGGTTCCGCTATTTTCTATGACTTTTATCTTAACTCAAGCGGTGAAGTTACTGCTGGCGGAGTTGCCTTATTTGATGTGGCTAGAAATTGGGAAACAGAAGGAATCTCTCAACGTTTTACCAGTGTGGGCGGACAACTTGCCCTTGAAACTTCAGTTAATGGTGTAGCGGCGCTTAGAGAGTTCCGTTCAGCCACACTTTATGATCCTTCTATATTGAATGACAAAAAAGCATTCACTACATTCCTTATGCAGGAGATGTTTGCTATAGATGGTGATAATTTGCTCAATGCAGGGGCTTTTGTAGATCTTTACTTCAAGCAGAAAGATGCTACTGGCTTCGTATTCAACAGTATTAATCCATTATTATTTAATTTATTCCAGATTATGGATGTTGCCGCTACCACTGCGGCCCGTAATAATACGACGCAGTCATTATTTACAGTGCAGTCAAATAATATTGACGCAACGAAGAAAAATGCTGAACTCAGCGATATACATGTAGTATCTGATCGCTCTCAACTGAGTGATGAGTATCGTGGGTTGCAGGCAGTTTTAACGAGAGGAGAAGACGGGAAAGGGTCTTTGGAATTCTTCCAGAGCGCATATAATGGTTCGGTTCGTGACCAGCTCGTAAGCTTGGTCAGCGGAACAGAACAGATCGTTGGCAATGACGGACAATTATATTATCAGTTTAATCAAAACGGTCAATACTCCCGATTATATACAGTGGAAGCTGTGCACGTTATGTTAAGTTCAACAACCTTCAGCGCTCTGACTCGTCTCCAGAATTTTACCAGTATTCAGGGTGCGCAGTTGAGCAGTTTCCTTGATAGGGTTGACCCTTCCTCGATCGACATATCAGGTGTACAAGGTGGTAATGTTGAAGAAAAAATTGCCACACTTCGTGAAAATATTGGGCGTGCTCAAGGGACTATCAGCACATTCAATGAGTTGGGATATGGTGGTAATTTCTTTGCTGGTTTGAGTCTGAAGGGATTTGAGACATTTGGGAATGCCGCGCTTGGTGAATTCGCTACATACAGAGAGACTGCAACAGATGTATCGACGGACGTACGAAATATGAATATCGGAACAGCTTCTGATATCAGCTTCTTTAAGAGCGTTGCTACTGGTGATGATCTTAAATTGTTTAAAGGTATCGCCGCTTCTATTCAGGAGCAATTCTTCTATGTATTTGGTAATTTTGGTTCGTTCTCTGAGGGCTTGCAGTTTAAGACTCTTAGCGATGTAGTTAATACTCCGTATCTTCTGTTCCTGTCACTGGGCGGCCTCGCAGATGTCACCGTTGCGGGAACCACATACAGTGTTATGCAGTATGATTTTATCGATGATGTCGATATGGACTTTATCAAAGCAATTACTCCGCTGGTACAGGATCCAGTTACTCGAGAAATGCTGATGGCGGCGTTTGGGCAGGAAGGCGCTGACAAAAAGATTGTAAAGCAGGCAAACAGCATTGCAGAAGGCGGTCTTGACCCCAGAAAAGTCGCTGTATTCCAGTTGCTCGCTGGAGGCCCAACTCAGGCACGTATTAATCTTATTCAATCGTACATGCCGACAGTCGGCCAGCTTAAGAATGATTCTCAGAATACTGAAGTAGCAACGAATTATGCTATTGCAAATCTGCTGGATCAGGGAATGCAGGCAAATTATGAAGCAATGACGCCGGAAGGCGATCGTTTTCAAGTGGAACAGGCAAATGCACAGCTTGCTGGGGCAGCGAATCAACTTGCAGAGGCGACTGCGGCGCAACAGGAACAGGGATTTTTCGCGAAAGTGTGGAATGCTCTTGTTCACCCTGTCAGCACCATAGCTAATTTCTTTGGAGTCGATACTGACAATACATTGTTTAGAGCTTTAGATTTCCTCGTTGCTCCTGTCTATAATATTATGGATATATTTGGTAAAGAAATCGGTAACTATTTAAATGGTAATCCAGCACAGGCTACACTACAAACTGAAGATTTGAATGCCAAACCGTTGACAGCATTTCTCAGTGGGTATGTTGCGAATTCGGATTACAACCGATACCAGCAAACCGCTACTGTTTGGTCTCAGCAAGCGAAAGCTGTTATTGATGACCGTCCTACATCATTCCTTGGAAAGTTGTGGTCGAACATTATATCTCCAGTGATTGAAGTAGTCTTCTATCCATTAGAGCTTGCTATAAACTTACTGCAGATTGTTGGAGAAAGCATTTATTACGGAGCGAAGAGTATTGTTCAGAGCATAACAGGTTCTGGTGACGGAAAAGGATTTGGATGGTGGTTGGAAGCTCGGTTCGGTAAGAACTTTGAATTGCTTGGAACCAGTATTTTCTTGGGGCATCGTGGGTTAGTTGAGGCTCGGCAGGACATAGCTTTACGTGAATTCGCGGCTGGAAATTTTGCTGAAGGCCAAAGACAGTTAAGCGAATTTACTGAATTCCATAAAACAGGTATATATATCAATCTTGCCGCTAATATCGTGCTCGCGGTGGTCACTACAGTATTGTCCTTCTTTACTTTTGGCGCTACGTCGGGTATTGCCGCTGGTCTTTTTGCACGGGTAACAGGTGTGATCGCTAATGTTGCGAAAGCCGCCGCGGCTGTTGCGCGTGTCGCTACTGTTGTTGCACGGGTTGCAACTGTTATTAGCCGTGTTGCTTTTGTTGCCAGAACTATCGCGATAGTGGGTCAAATAGCTTCAACGATAGGCAGATTAGCGGCAATTGCGGTTCAGTTTGTTGGAACAGCCATACGATTAGCGGCGATTGCTGTACGTACTGTTGGTCAAGTATTGTTGAGAATCGGAACAGCTATTGGTAACTTCGCTACACGGGTACTATCATTCACAAGTGGAATTCGCGGACTGGGTGCAATCGGAAGATTTGTAGGCTCCATACTGAGCGATATTAGCCGTGGATTCTCATTGCTTGGACGTGTAACTGTAGCTTATGGAAGAGGCTTAACTACTATTGGCAAATTCCTTGTGAATTTACCGGCGCGTTTATCAAGCATTGCCACACGTATTTCAACATTTCTGCAGAGTGGAAAGATATCCAGAGCTATAGCTTATATTTCAAAGACACCAACGAGTCAGCTTGCAAACAATATCGGGACTTTCCTTAAGACTGTGCCTGGGCGATTACAAACTATTGCGAGCCGTATTGGTACTGCTTTGAAACCTTCTACAAGCAAACTTTTTACCGCGATTAAGGATTTTGGTCAGGCTGCTAAAACACTTGGAACCAGAATTTTGAGAATCGGTAATAGAAGTTACTTTAATACTCTCAAGGATATCTCGACAGCTACTGGCAAATCCGTTAAAGAACTGAAAAACCTATCAAGTTTTAGAATGCTCAAATTGCTGGCGAATCAAAATGTCACATTGTCATTTAGATTGTTAGGATCGAATATACTGCGAGCCATTACCAATGTTTTTGGCGGATTGATTCGTGGCATTGGCCGTGCGGCGTTGACTATAGGGAAAGTGGGACTTGGCGAAATGAAGTTCAGCGAGGCCGTTGCCCGCTTTATAGGCAGGCTGTTGGCAAATAACGAAGCGGTTACTCGCGGAAGTAGTCAGGCTGGAAGAGCATTCTATAAAAACTTTATGACTACTTATAGAACTGAAGGTTTTGCAAGCTCGCTCTGGGTTGGCGGTCAGGCACTGGCAGGACAGGTATTTAGGGTGGCGTTGCTGAATGCTATTACACCTATTATATTGCCTTTTATAGGTGATTTGCTCCGTAGTATAACAAAAGGCTACTATGCGCTTACTACTGGTTTGAGAGGCGAGGCGCTCGATAAATTTGTTGAAGCTAAAATCAACGAAAACGCTAGATCAAAGAGTTTCTCGCCAACAACTTGGGTTGCTCGCATAATTAATGCTGCCGACTTACAGCGCCAGCGTATCCAGAAAGAAGGTTTACTGAATGTTGTTGCTGAAAGTTTTGTACAGGGTCTGCAACTTGGTTTATTGTTCCCATTTATCAGTCCGATAGCCCGGCCGATTCTGAATCTTGTTCCGCAGTTTAGGGCTTTGTCATATGCTGGTCAGTTAACTTCACGAGGTGTTGGCACTGCATTTGGCGCTGTTGGTCGTGTACTTGGTGCTGTTTTCGGAACAGTAGGAAGGCTTGTCGGTGTTAACCTGCGGTTTAGCGCAGGTACTCTCAGTCAGGCATTCAGCGCGTTCTTTACCAAGCATTTTACATTCCTAGCGAACTTCCTCATTGATGAATTCGTTGTGGAAGATATTGTTGGTGGCGTTATTGCTGATGTATTAATTGCGTTTGGTGTTGATAAGCAAAGAGCTCACGCTATTGGTGAACAACTGGCAGAATTTGTTGATCCGGCAGGTGAAGGAGGTATATCAGCTATTCAGGCGAATACTGTGAGTCAGTATTCATCATACTCACAGGCACAGCAGAATGGTCTTGTGCGTACATTTGTCGGAAATGTATTCCAGCAAGCCATATCGCCTTTCACCGGTCCTCTGACCACAGAAATTAATGTAGATGGTGCTCAGGTCACTGTTTTCAATACGGAAATTATGGCGTTAAAACAGGAATTGTTTGGCGGCACTGCTTTGAGTGATGTATCATTTAGTGATTTTACAAAAGCTGTTGGAGCTGTAGTTAGGAGTTCACTCCCGACTTCGATTCAGAATTTCTTCTTCAGCGGATCTACTGCAGTACCGGCAACTATCCAGCAACAGCAAATAGTTCAACAATCTTTTGGACTTGCTCTTGAGGTTGTTGCAAATTTTGCTGCATTATTCTTGACGCCTGGTGCCTCTTTTGCCAGCCCGGATGCTTTGTTGGGAGGTACTACTGCTTTTAATACAGCGTTCCTTGGAACAGTTGTTGAAAGCGCATTAACTGGTGCTGTTGTTCAGGGTACCGCTAATGCGCTATCCGCCGCTTTAACGGCAAGTATTGCGAAGAGCACGGTTGGTGCGGATAATGTGGTCGTAAAAGATACAGCGAGTGCCGCTTTCTCCGCCTTCTTTAGCGGTGCGCTTGCCGGTGCTTTTAGTGGTGTTGTCGGTTCTTATCTTACCGGAACCGGAGCTGTTGGAGCGGGACTATCTGCGCTTGCTTCACAAGCACAGACAACTGTAAGTCAGTATCGTGGGCTTGTGGGACAGGCTTTCCAAGATCGTGTTCTTGTTGCAAGGACTGGACAGCAACTCCTGAATAACCAGAATCAGCGTGCGTCGAGAGCGGCTGAGACTGTTCAGCATAATATAGCGAATCAGCTTGCTGCACAAAATAAAGCGGGTACATTAACCAAACAATCTGCGGCTGATATAGTTAAAACTGAGTTTGCGAAACAAACACAAGCATTTCAGCAGGCAGGCGTTAATGTATCTGCTATTCAGGATGCTGCTCTGCAAACAGTTATGACTGCAGTAACTGAACTGAGTACTGCATCAACAAGTTACTTTAAGAATGATGTCAATAACGTATTCGCATCTTTAATACGAGGCAATACAAGTATTGCTCAGTCTATATCCAATGCCGCTGGCGGGAAGATATTGACCGTAGAGAACGTCCAGTTTATACAGCAGGCTATTGCTGATGTTCAGAACTTTAACCTCGGTTTGACAACTCGTGGATTACTTGCGCCGAGCTTTTCTCAAACGACAGGAATGTTCTTTAATGTTGAAGGTACACGACCAAGCCAGTTAGCGATATTGTCAGCATTAGCTCAGGCACAGGCTGGCGGCGTTGCGGATATTCTCACTGATTTCAACATTGATACTGACTTCAGGCAGGGTGGACAGTTTGACCTTATAGCTACAGAAGGTTTCGACGTCAATAATATCCCGACAGGCGCATCTCTTGCCAACATAATGACTAAGACGGCACAAGCGGCTGAAGCGTTGGCACGTCCTGATGTTACACGTAGTTTGACTGACACTCAGAAGACGCAATTGCAGAAATTCGTCGTTAATGTCGCTTCGTCAGTATTGAATCTTAATGTTGATCTTAACGTTGTTGGCCTTGACGCTCAGAAACAAGCCTTGTCAGCAGTCGCTCGCATGACTCAGTCACAGGAAGTTCTGCCTTCTAACGTCCAGACTCAATTCACCAACGTTCAGAATCTGGCGGCGACTCAGTTGAATAATCGGTTTAACGCAATAAACACGACTGTTGCGAATAAGATCAATTTTACTGACATTGCTGATTTCCTCTCTATTTCTCAGTCGCTTGGAAATACCGATGTTTTCCAAACAATTTCCACGGTATTTAACAGCCAGAGCAATATTACGAAGTTGAACACTCAGATTCCGTCTAATTTTGCTTCTGCCAGCACGCTGGTGAATAACCTCAGTACTCTGGTTCAGAATAACAATATTTCGAATATCAGCTCGTCTATGACTTCGTTTGTAAATACCTATACTGATGTGGCGAAAACAGTGCTCGCTCCGACAGTGATTAATGAGAATAACTTTGATACTCACAATAACACGTTGACCACTCTTTCGAATCTGTCAAGTGCCGGTATGGTGAACTTAAATGCCGGATCGTATACGGATCTCCGCACGCAGATGAATACTACGGCAAGCAGTTTGACCAGTTTCATGAACAACGCCAATGAATTCCAGCTTAATTCAATCATGGATGCGAAGAATATTCAGCGCATCAATGAGTTCATGAGAACAATGCAGACTATTCGGTCAGCGAATGTTGGCGTCTCTGTTTCAGTGAATGATATGACCGCATTAGCGACCCGTGTAACCGATTCATTGTCCGCTAACGCGGGAATAGGTGTGGTATCGAACATTATCGGGTTCAATAATTCGATCAATGTTATGAACAACATCACGAATCTTGCTTCGTCAGGTGTTATAAATGTTCAGGATACAACTTTCCGCAACAGTATGAACAATGTTGTAACGTCCCAGCAAAGCTTCATAAACGGTCTGAAACTTAATTCGGTTGAGACCGCCCAGATCGCGGCACAGTCAATTAATTCGATGTTGAAAGTTGTTGACACCGGAATGGTCAATAAATCGTCAGTCAACTTTGATTCGATAGCTCAGTTGAATACAAAAGTAATCAATTATATGCACAATCAGCGTACCGCAATCAGCAATACAAACCTGAATGTGTTCACTACAGCGCTGAACAACGTAAATGCTTTAAAAGTAACAGCAGGGATTCAGACCAATGCCGCTACCAACGTAAGCATCAAAAATATCGTTCAATCTGTTTATTCGGCAAAAGCGGGAACCGGGAGTTTCTCAGGATTCTCAACAGTTAATCAGGTTTCTGATTTTGTGAATTTCAATAATGCGGCAAATAACCTTGTTAATACCGGTATTATTAGAACAGCCGATATTAGCGGGACGTTCTCGACGGATCTTGGCAAGATCATGGATAACGCGCTGACTACGGTTTCTACAGCAATATCTTCGCCGTCCATAACGAACGCGCAGAAATTTGGCAGAATTGATACGATGAGCTCAGTTCTCGGATCGTTGTCTTCGTGGTCACAGTCTGGAGTTAACGTCAGTGTTAACCAGCAGAAATTTGATACAGCGTTGCTTAACACAGTTAATACGATGAACACACTAACGACAAACACTTCGTTTAATAGCCTTGCTCAGATTACTCAGAGATCTGCGGTACAGTCGATGGGTGCATTGATGAACAATGTTGCATCAGCGGCTCAAACTGGAATTATTGCTAACATTACTAATGTAAATGGTACAAATGTGGCTCAATCATTTGCGAGTATGGTGAATACGCAATTTACCGGCGCGAGTCCAAACCAGTTCCTTACTAATACGAATATGAGTCTTGATCACAAAACTGCGGCATCGTCATTCCTGAACGGCGTGAGTAACCTGTCAAACGCTGGTGCATTCAGTACACTAAACGCGGCGACTCAGACTGCAATACAGAGTCATGCAACAACATTGACATCCAACTTATTCAATAATCCGGCATCAGTGCAGTCCTTCAGTGATCTTAACTTAAATAGCAATATACTGAATTCGTTAAATAATGCATTGGCATCAAATCTTGGATCTGCGATTAAGGCGGCGCCATCGTTTGCGAATATTACTCAGAATGTAAACTCTGTTCTCGGTAATATCAGCACTTTTGTTGCTTCCAATAATTTCAGTCAGCCTACGCAGATGAATACCACTAATTTGCAGGCATTCAGCCGTATGTTGCCAACGTTGAATACACTGCGTACGCAGGGACTCACAATCAGCGGCAATAATATTGTGAACAATAATTTTGCGGCGGTAAATACTGCAGTACAGAACATTGTCAACAATGTTGTTTCAAATGCATCAGCGGTTAATAATAACAACCGTACCTACCTTGTTGATGTTCTGGCAAATATGGGCGCGGCGGCAAATGTTGCCTCAACTCAGGAATTCGCTACGAAGCTGATTGACAATGTTGCTACGAATCTGGGTGTGAACTCTTATAGCAACACTGCCAATATCCAGATGGCCTCGACATTGTTACGTGCAACACAAAATATGACATTATCCGCTCCGGCTAGCCAGCAGGTTGTATCTATAATCAATAATGTGGTTCAGGCTCCGACAGTACAGACTTTAATGACGAATATCAAGGCAGACAACATGACTCCTGCGGTATCGTCATTAACACAGTTCTATTCAACCGCCGCACAGCATGTGGCAAACTTAAGTACAGAGAATATCCAGTCTCTCAATACTACGCTTTCTGCGCATATTGATCAGATGTCAACACTGTTGACGGCGCCGAACCTGACACAAATTCAGAGAAGCCAGCTGAATACTCTGGTGACCAGTTCTGCGGTTATGATAAACACACTGCGCGGCGCTAGTCTGCCTGCGGCGTTAACCACAGCCATTAACCAGACATTTGCAAAAATCGAGCAGATTAACACAACGAATGGACTTAACATTGACCTGAACCTTCCTGCTTCTCAGCTTCAGGTGAATGTGAACAATTTCATTAACAATAACCTGAATTTATTCAGTTCTTTCCAGAATAGTGCATTCGCTGATCTGGGCGCTCTGAATATACCGACATCTAACGTGGTTCAGGATGTTACTCATCAACTGTCATTAAGCGGTGTTGAAACTCCAATTAGCATTAATAACGCATATGCAATTGCATCCGCTCGTGATCAGTTAATACGTCAGGCTCTTGATCAGGGTATACCAACGGCGCAGATATCTGTTTCTCAGATCATGGATGTTGCGGCTAATACCGGTGTCCAGTTTACACATCTGGTTGCCGTATTGCAGGGTGTTGATTCTGTCGCACAATCTTTAGAGAATGTGAACCGTCGTCAGCGGCAAGATATTTTTGCGAATATTTCCAATGCTCTGGCTATCGGCAATCAGCTAGGTCTAGAGTCAGTTTCTGAGATGAGCTTCACCGACTTGTTTAATGAAATCAAGACAGATGTTCAACAGTCGACCGTGCAGTTTGATGTCTCGGTTAACGAAACGCGAACATTAAACATTGGCGCATTGAATAACAATACGATTCAGGTCACAGTTCAAACGACAGTAAATGGTGTTACTACACCAAAAACTCTTGTGCTTGATGTTTCTCGTACAAGGGGTATTACTGTTTTTGAAATCAATGCTCAGGGACAAAGAGTACAGGTCGGACAGGGACTGGATACGGTCACGGTTGATACCTTTACCTTTAATCTCAACAATGTTAGCGGCCAGTTATCCGTAGCTACAGCAGGTGTTGCGACTCCGCAAAATATTGGCGTGGTTGGTGAGCTGGCTGTTGATGTTGTGAAATCACAAATCGGTAATAACCCTGTACTGAATAATATTTATGCAAATCTCCAGAATATTATCAACACAAAACAAGATGGTAGCGGCGGAAATGTCGCAACAGTTGAAGATATCAAACAGAGCACTATTAACATCCTTGCCAACAAACAGTTTATGGATTGGGTCAAGAATGAGCAGTCGAATGGTACAACTGATGGTGTAGTATCTGTACTGACGCCTGTGTCACAGGAAGTTGAAGTTGTCGGCGGCGGTGTTAAGAATGTTGATTTCCAACATAATTACCAGTCAAACAACCTCAAATTCTCAATTAATCCGCAAACAGCAACACCGTCCAACTATATTGTTGAAATAGTTGGCAGTGAAATGGTTGTGTTTACCCGTGATAATCTAGGCAATAAAGGCGTTGAGGTTATTCGTGGAACCAATACCGTTGAGGTTGAGGGCGTACAGTTGAACTTTAACGCGGCTACTGGAGCGATATCAGTTCAGAATGGTGCGTCTGCAGTTAATGTTACGAATCAAACCCAGATGCAGCAGTTGTTTAATCAATTTAACCAGTATTTCACTGATGCCCAAGCCGCGGCGAATGAAAATAGCGATATATTCCAGCAGCATTACAATCAGGCGTTTATTTATGCTGGTATATTTGCGTTCGGCAATGTACGGCATTTGGGTCAGAATTTCAATCAGGTCGTCGATAATCTTGTGAATAATTTTGGCATCAATCCATCGCAGTTATCGTTGAATGACCTGTTTAAGCCGCAGATGAGAGCTGGTGTTGACCTGACAAATCTTGGTTCTGTAACAACGACCGGTGGGGTAACTCAGGATTTTACCGCACGTCTGGAAGAACTCTCAACTGATGGATCTCAGTACTCACTTAATATCAATGGTGAATCATATAACTTGTCTGTTGTCGGCACGCAGTTGCAAATAATACGCAATGCCACGGGCCAGATATCAACATTGAAGATTGGTGAAACAAAAGCGTTTAGCGTTCAGAACTTCAGCTTTAAAATTGGTCTGGGCACTAATGGTATGCTGACTATTACCAATACTTCCACAGTAAATAATGTGACGCAGAACATTAGCGAAACTATTGGCAATATTCTTGGCAAAGACCATACGCATATTATCGCGGAGCATTTTGCGGAAGGTACACCTGAACGATCAGCCGCTGAAGATATCAATATTGCACGCGAAACAAATGGTTATGTTTCTGTAGAGTCATTGAAAGCAATCGCGAAACGTAACGGGCTTGCATTATCACAGGTATTTCAGATTGCTGACGCGAGAATAACTGCAAATCAGGCTGTTAAAGTTCAGGAAATGGTGGAGAAATATTTTGGAAGTCTGCTTGCTCAGATGAATGCCAATGTGAACTTACAACAGCTTGATGTAGCGGATATAATGGACATCATGGTTGTTTCACAGCAGATTATCGACGAATGGTACAGCGATAATCAGATGAACAATGATATCAACTCAAGCAAAATTAAGCGTGCTTTGATTGGTCAGCACCGCGCTGACATTAAATTCCATTTCTACCGCGCGATTCTCGATTTAATGAGTCAGGCTGATTTCCAGAGCAGATACCGTGAGCTCTTTACAACCAGTGATGTGGCTATCATCGGTACAGCTGATGTTGATATACGCACTGTTAACCGCGTAGATCAGGCAAATACTCAAATTAGTGTGGAAGAGATATCCGTTGCCGGAACAGAACTTATTATTACGCAACAGAAAATAGCGGATAATCTCTATCAGATTCGTATTGTGGATACTCTTACAGGCAGGGAAATTGGACAGTTTGACGGAGGCAGAATCGATTCCAGTACAATACGGTTTGATAACGGCGTATTGACGTTTGTACATCAGGAGAATATTAATGTTCTCGTCGAAGTACGCCAGAACACAAATAATCCGTCAATGTTTGACGTCGTAAAGCGCTCAACAGAAACGAATGCGGTTCTCAGTCGTGAAACAGTTGTTGTTCAGGCGATCAGCGGCATCGAAGGCGGCTATATCCGCAGCGTATATGAAGGCGAAGGCACTAATGTATTGTCCAGAGTTGAATTGTTTACCTCCGAAAGAGTTAAGATAGATTTGCAAATCGATCAGAATGGACAGCTTGTTGGTTTACCGGGCTTAACAGGTGTAGTTGTTGACCTCCAGAACTTACAGATCAACTTCAATAGTAGTAATAACGTCCTGACGGTCAATGGCAATCAATTTAAAGTTGATGTCGCGAGCGGGCGCACTGTAGCGTCGAATATTAATAATGTTGTTACTGTATATACCGCTCAACAGCAGACTGACGGATCGTTTAATATTAATCAGTTTGAATTGGGTAGTGTATCGTTTAATAATTTGGCTATCAATGTCTTAAGTAACGAACAATTGTCGATACTCGATACCGCAACCGGTATCCGTTATGATGCTAATTTCACCAATGCGGATGTTGTGCGTACCGTACGGATAGTTGAGGGCACGGATGTTATCATTGCACAGCTGAATAACCTGAATGAGGTCATTTCTGCTCATGTAGAGTCAACTGGTGTTGCGGTAACGACGTACAACGGACAGGCATATAGTACTATTGCTCAACAAGTAGTTATTCCTCAGGCCGTTTCAAATGTCGCAGGCGTTCCGGGTATCGTATATGTCGACCTTAATGGCATTATACAAGGAAGTTTGATTGACGGCTTTAACGTTCAGTCACTTATTGGCCAGCAATTTAATACTTCTGGTTTGAACCAGTTACAGACAGTTAAACTTGAGTTGAATGGTGTAGTTGGTACTGTCACTGTTCAGAATGGGCTTGTTATCGCTACTACATTGACGGGTATTCAACTGGGCACTACATTGGGCGCGTTGACACTCAACAATCAGCTATTTAACGGTATTGAAGTACAGCCCGGCCAGTTTGCTCGTGTTGTCGAGACTGTTCCTGTTATTATTAATAATGTGTACAGGACAGTAGCGGCAGTTCGTGTATATGACACAAATACTAACACTGTCTCACTTCAGTACCTGACATCAGAAACTAATATTCAGCCTGCTGCTGCAGTTGAAGTTACTAATATTCAGACAGGAGCGCACGGTAGCATTGCTGTTATTAACAATAATGGCAGGTTGATTATTAATGAGAATAAATATGGTTTCCAGGTAGGTATGGAAGTCGATTCCAACGGGTACGTGAGGTTTAATGATAGTGTCGTCGGACGTATCGCAACCACAAAAGTTGTACAATACGACGGTCTTGTCGGAACAGTGACTATCGACGTCAATGGTGTTGTCGTTGATTCATCGATTGCCGGTGTTAGGGTTGGGGAACAGTTCAGCGCCTTACAGAATGTTCAGATATTAGATACAGTCGCGAACACTACCTTATTTTACAATGGTAGGGTTTATCAGAATGTAAATATTCAGAACGGTATTGCTCAACTGAATATTAATGGAACTTTAACTAATATCAACGTTGGCACCTCTGCGCAGACAGCTCAGATACTGCAAACCGTAACATACAACAATGTGACGTATTTTGTGGATTCTCACCAGAACGCATATGATGCCGGTGGGCAACTCAGGTTCTTTATTGATAACCTTGGAAATGTGCGTAACCTGAATGGTGAGATGGTGGGAATTATCAATACTGGTGTAATTCAGGTGCTGATCAATAATCAAGTACAGAACATTCAGGTGCAATACAACGTTAATCCACAGGGCGTTATTATCGTCAGCGCACCGGGTACTGTCCTTGATAATACTATTTATAACAGGCAGTTACATCAGTACGAAATACAGCAGAATGGTCAGGTGACTAGCATTGCGGCACAGGAACTGACAACGAAAATCGCGCTCAACTATATGGTTAATGGCCAGATGGCGTATGTTGAGGTCGATCAGGCAGGCAGGCTTGTCGCTACGAACGTGGATCAGTTGAGCTCTCTGGTAAATCAGCAGGTATTCGTGAAGAAAGTGAATGAGAACCAGATTCTTGTTCAGAATAGAAATGAAACTATTCAGAATACGTTGTATGACATCAATAATGGACGGCTCGAACAGCTTAGCGTCAGGAACAGTCAGGATCTGAACCTCTACGGAATTACATCAACAACGAATGTCGATATAATTTCCGGTGTTATTACCACCGATATTTCCGTAAACGGATATAACGTTAAATATTATCAGTTAGAAAACGGTTTACGCCTAGTTCGTGAAATTGACGGTACAGTAGAGAAGACCACGATTATTAATCAGAATGGTGAGGTAATTGGTATTGTTAACGGTCAGGTGAAAGACATTAATATCGTAGGTACGACAGTTACAATAGCAACGACTCAGGAAATATCAATTATTACTCAGGTTCAGGGACAGTTCCAAGTTCAGCAGTTCAGCGCTCCGACGGCGGCTTCAACTGCACAGAACAACATTGATGTGATTATTCAGGCGTTGCGTACTAACCAAAGGACGGATGCTCTTTCTGCTTATACCGAAGCGGTTCAGAGCATACAGGCTTTGCAGCAGCAAATCAATTCAGGCGCTTTCTCAACGCAAATCGCGGCATCGTTACAGGAAACTTTAGCACGGTTACAGAATGAAATATCTGTTATTAATTCTGTTCTGATCAGCACGGTTGACAATGCTCAGATATCGCTGCAAAGCAGACTGCTCTTACTTAACAACCTGCAGAATGTAACCAATAATAGTCTCATATACACAGTCATGGATATGATTCAGAGCTCAATAGAAGCAGAACTGAATGGATTGTACGGCAATGTTGATGCAAATATGGCTCAAATTCAGGCATTGCGTCTGGAACTGAATGGATTGCATGCAACAGTAGCTAATTTCAATACCCGGTTAACCGGTCAGCAGTCTATAGATTTACTTGCCAAAATAGAACGGCAGATAGCAAATTCGATTATTCGTGAAATTGAAGCAGGGCTGGCATCGACAACCGATATGTTGTATGTAAACCAGAGTACTATGGATCAATTGCGTAACCTGCGTGATTATTCATATGATTTGAGTGTTACAACTCGGGTAAGCGAATTCTGGCGGTCAAACATTTCCAGAATCACCACACAACAGACACAGCCTACTCCGACTCCAACGCCGACGCCGGCGACACCTGCAACTCTTACTTTGGAAGAAATTTATGGACGGGATTCTATTACGTCACCATTCCGGCCAGCCGGTACTGAAGTCCGCAGGGCAATTGATGTTGAAACAATCACGCGTCTGACCAATATTAATATCGCAGAATTGCTGGCGACACCGGAACTGGCCGCTATACCGGAATTTATAGGACAGCAGGATATGGCGACTGTTCTCGCGACCAGCGAACTGGAACTGGCACGACAGATGAACGTATCCGTTGAGGATTTGCGCAATGGATTGAGGGCATTTACGAATGTTGTGAACGAATTGGCTCAGATGGGTCAATTGAATCAGGTTATTGCTCGTGAAATGCTGGAAACAACATTACGTGAGATAGCAAGAAGCGCTGGACAGCAGAATATTCAGAATTTCACACCTGCTCAGATTAACGTTGCGATGGCTTCAGGTATTGGACAGTTGCTTGAATTGGCGAATCAGCAGGGTAACACGGAACTACAGAGTGTCTTGATTGATCTGATGGTTGAACAAATGATGGGCAACGCCAATTTTGGTGACCTGATACTTGGACGTCATGGTCAGGAAGTAAAAGTGACTGAACAGGTGAACAGGGCACAGGAAATCACCAACCTGTTTAATGAGCTAAAAACACAGCTTGCCGGATTGGTTGACGTTTCCGCACTGCATGTGACACTCCAGAACGGTAAGTTAGTTGTCAATGTTGATGTTGCGCAGGGAGTTGCTCTTGATCAGTTTGAACTGATTGTTGCCCAGTTGAACAATTTTACTACGGATGCGCAGATAGCGGATATTACCATAGAGACACGTGTTAACAATACGGTTATAGATCTTGCCCGCATTGAGCGCGTACAATCGCCATATGCTCAGTTGTTGCTACAGTTGGAAACCAAGGATACAACTCAGTTGGCCCTTGTTATTGCTCAGGCTAACACGGTATTCAGCCAGTTGCTGAAAGACGCGGAATTGGCAGGCGAAGCGGCGGCTGAACTTTACGTGAACCTTGCGATAGAAATCAATGATCGCATCAAGAAAGCATGGGGTAAAGTCAGGGAGGATATCGCTTCAACCGAAGTACAGATTGGTAAACTGCAAACAGATCTGAATGAGATAGAAAGATCCATCGAAGTCTATACAATGCAGATAGAAGGATTACAGCTTAAATCCCGTTCTGCATCCGTTGACGCGGCAATTATGGCATTAACCAATGAGGTAAAGGTACTTGAACAGCAGAGAACACAATTAACTCAACAGGTACAATCTTTAGAGGCTCAACTGAATCTGCTTAAGAGTAATGATGTGAATATTAGACTGGAATTGGAAAACAACGTTGCTCAGCTTTCAACGCACACAATACTCAGCACAGGGTATAACAACCGTGTTGATGCTGAAATCAACAGCGCTGTCGTACAACTCAGATCTACACTTGAGAGCTATAAAGTTGCGGCAACCGGACAGTATGAGATTGAAAGTTTCTCCAGTGCGGATATTGATGTGATTGGAAGAGGTGTCAATGAAATCACAGCTAAACTGCAAATACGTCTTGATGCAATTAACCGTCAGTTGGCGAATATGAGCACTCTTGACCAGCAATACGCTTCTGTTGAAGCTATCAGAGATCAGATTATAGCTCAACTTAAGAGTGTTAATAATATGTTTACTGACGTAGCGACTGCATTGGCGCAGGCGGCTCAGGCAAGAGCTCAGGAAATTAAGGTCGAACTTTCCAGTCAGGATGCTACCTTTGAAACCGTTGCTCAGGTTGAGCATATCGCACGCTTGAAGAATGTTTATGAGATGTTGACGAACATGCATAACAACATCAGCAGTTTGACACCTATACAGCGTAATGATCTGAGCAATCAGATGGAATCGCTTGCCACAGAGATAGCAAGCCTGAGCCAGTCATTCCATGCTTTTATAGATATGAATAAAGCTAACTTGCTTAAACAGGTACAGCCGTTTATTCAAAGCCGTCAGGTTCTTGGTAATCCCGAATCGACATTGGTTGAACGCTCACAGGCTATGAATAAAGCTATTGAGACGATTCTCGGCATCGGATCAACCAGTTCTACCGGTTTATATACATATGTACGTGACGGACTGGGCATGGTTATTGTCGATCAGTTGTCCGGTATTCAGGATTTCGATCTCCAGTGGCTGAACGGTGAAACTTCTAATACCAATGAAATTATCAGACGCCTGACTGAAACATTAACTCAGCGACTTGGCAAACAAACGATGGAAGAGCTCGCGTCGAAGATTGATGCTCATCTCGGTCAGGGTACGGGTCAGCAGGTACTGTCAAGTGTGATTACCAAAGTGGTTAATGAATATGCTCAATTGCAGAATCAGGCTCGCATCATGGGCACCGAGTTTACTCTGAACCAGGTTCAGGTTCGTAACCTTATTCAGCAGAAACTGAACGATACATTGCAGACTGCTGTTGCACGTAACGGTATAAACATTATAAATATTATCCGTACGTATGAACGTATACTCAATGAAGCCATTGAAGTTGGCGGGTCATTTAACGCGGAACTACAGCAACTCCTGAAACTCCGTGAGGATATTGAACAGAACCTGAAGGCATATTTTACTCAGTTGTCTGATGCTGAAAGCCTTAAAGACCTTGCTACTCCGACCGACCTGATTGGTACACGCGCCGGCCAGATTGACAACCTGATAGCGAATATTCTTACTCCGCTGAACAGAGTAATATCGCTTGCTTCAGTACGGCCCACATCTACCAACATTAAAGACAATGTCGTACTCGCACAACAGCAGCTTGATCAACTCTTTGGAGAACGCGATACACGCAATACTGCTCAGGTTGAACAGGAACTCAAGCGTGATATAGAAATTGTTAAGGATACCAGTGGTAAGGGCGGCTATGTATTCCGTGCCCGGAACGAAAAAGTGCAGGCGCTTGTTGAAGCTATGAACGCAGTATTGTCTAACTTTGAGGAAGCTCGTGAGTATCCGCTTATGCTGGGACAAGTACAGAAGGTACTCGAATTCGTTGGTAATCCTCTTAAGGGACATGAAATTCTTACTGGCGGCGGTAAAACATCAGTTCTGATGCATGCCGCGGCGATTGCAGGAAGAATTAATGGTTACGAAAAAGGCGTGATTATCCTCTCAGATTTGAACAAGTTGAATGAAGCGGTTATGGAGTCTGAAAAACTTTATAAGACAATGGGCTTGAAGGTAGTTGTTGTTGAGGATAACAACTCTATTGATGCTGATATGCTGCAGAAAATGCGTGAAGCAGATATTATCTTTACGACCATGTCTGTGCCCGGCTTCCTGACTCGTCAGCGTGAACAGGAAGAACGTTTCAAGGAAGCGTTTGACCTGATAACGAAGAATGTTCAGATTGTGAATGACGAAATTCATACCGTTGTCGGACAGAGTTACATACTGAGTGGGGATGCGAAGAAGTCACTGACTAAAGAACAGGTACAGTCGATCGAATCTCTCCGCAACTTTATTGACATTGAGCAGGAAAAACTGGTTGCCTTGTTATATGCCGGCAAACTTGCTGAAGCAATGTCGCAGGTAGCTGAAATTCAGGCCGCTATTGCCGCTCGCGAAGGGAAGCACATGACCCAAGATGAAGTCAAGAATGCCATCATGCATGACATTCTTGGTTCAGTTGAAGGTGTTGTGAATAATGATGCGTCTTATATTGTCACTCAGATACAGAATTATATAAAGACCACTGTTGATACAGCATCATATGGCAAATTCATGAAAGATTTGACAATTACTAATGAGATTCTGGATCATAACAGTCTTGACCTTATGATGCAGTTGGCGGCTAAACAGGGTGCTGTGAAGTTCTATCAGGAAAATACCGGTATGAAGGGTATCGCTTATGTTGAGGGGCTTAAAGCTCTGACATTATCACAGAAAACGGTTAATGATAAACAAACCGCTCAGGTTGATACGGTATTTGTAGATTACTTCAATGCTCTGTTCCTGAATAATTTTGCTGGAGAACTCAATGTTGAGCGTAGTGAAAACTTAATGAAATTTATGGCTGAATTCGAGCATTCCACAAAGTCTGTTATGGCTGAACATCGCAAAGCCCTGAGTTCATTTGCTTCGTTTGTAAATCAGGCTGATGGCGTCCACTACGGTGTATATGGCGATAAAGTCGTACCATATACCTTTGGACAGGCTGATCCTAACCGGACGTTCTCTGAGGCATATGAAGCAGGTGTTAAGCAGATGTTCGGTATGCGCCAGCAGGGTCTTATTCCTGATCTCGCCAGAGTTGAATTGAATGATGATTCCGTACAGGGCAGTTATGAAGAATTCCTTGCGACTGCTATATCAAACAGGAGCGGCATTATTACTATGACTGGCACGCTCGGTCTTGTTGAAGCTATGCACAGGTCATTGGGTATACAGGTTGACCGTTCAGTATCTATATCGGCTATTATGAAATACTGGGGTAAATATATAACTCCTGAACGTGCCGCTGAAGTTGCCAAAACACTCGGCGTTACTACTCAGGAAGTTCTTGATGCGATCAATAGAGATGAATTCAGAGGTAAAGCTCAGTTTGACAGCCAGACACCTGTTCAGGGCGTACGAGGGTTGAACCAGTTAATGCAGAGTGCGCTTAAAGCTAATACACAAGAGCATACTGTGTTTGTGTTCCATTCTCAGTCAACCAATACTTCAGATTATTACACTGAGGCTATCAATAGGCTGAATGAGATTGCTAAAGAAGAAGGCGCTCCGAGAGACCTCATAATACACATTGATCAGGAATGGGTACGCTTTAAATTTGAAGACGGCAAATATGTTCGCGATGCTGTATTGACACAGGAGCAGTGGAACAAAGAAGTTAAATTTGCTATGCAGACAGCTCCGACCGAACGCAGTAGCGTTATCATTACACATAGTGGTGACGTATTCGGACTTGACATGAAGACAGCTGGATACACTAAGTTCGTCGATGTTCTTGATACACAAACAACATTGACCACCGCTCTGCAGGGCTTTGGACGTGATCGTGGATTTGATGTTGATGGTGTTAAAGAGTTTAATACTCATGACGTGTATGTGCTCGGCCGTACTGGTACTGTGTCTGCCGGCCAGATGCTTGATATGCTCTTAGGAAACGAGTATGCAGAAGTTCAGAACTCATTCCTTGAAAATATCACCAGAACCAAGGATTATATCGTTACCAACAGCTTTACAAACATTATGCAGAAACTTGATGAACAAATTCGCAATGCCGCTTTGGATGAAGCAACACGCGATCAGGCAAAAGTCCTGCGTGAAACATTTGAGCAACTGCGTACATCATATACCAGCCAGGTGACGGCTCGCGATACGATCACTTTCAATGCGCCTCAGTCAGTACAGCAGTCATTGTCACAAGGTTTTGAACGGTCTATGAGCTGGCTGAAATCACAGATGGAAAACGAAAATGGAAAGTTGCTTGATATGATTAACGCAAGCTCCATTTCCAAAGATATATATGCACAATTGGGCAGTGTTATTGCGTTGCCGTCTACGGCAAAGGTCACGCTTACTGAACTCGCCTCTGTTGAAGTGAAAGCTCCTCAAATTGAATTCCGAAACGAGTACGATTTCAATGAATTGAATATGAGTGAACAGGCTCCGCTTTACCAGGCGAAGGATATGGCGGGATTGCTGGCAGGTATTAAAGCGACAATTAAAGAAAGTGAACTGCCGCAGTTTGCCCGCAGTGGCGCTCAGTCCGCTATCCAGAATGTCCTTGAATATCAGCGCAAAGTGGTGGAAGCTGAAACGAAGACCGTACCTGTCGTTGAGGAAATTAGCACTATTGAACAGCGTCTTGCAGAACTTGACCGTCAGGAATCGGAACTGCGCGACCTCAGCGGAACTATTTCAAGCATACTTGATGCTCAGTATGATATCAGCGCTGTAGAAAAACAGGATATAATCAGCGATATTCAGCATCGTATTGATATCGGTGAATTGAGCAGAGACGCTGTTGCTGGTGCGGTCCTTGACAGAATAACTCAGACTAGTGCTTACCAAACCAAGGTAGCAATTGTTCGCGAACTCGAAAAAGCGCGCAAAGAATCTGCTAACAATGCCGTTGTACATTTTGACATGATTGTGCCTTTGTTACAGCAGGTAATTGAAAACAGCTCACAACTCCAGTCAGCCATTGAGTCACGTGACGACGCGGTTATTTCGTCTGCTCTGCAATCATTGATTAATCTTTATGGGTTTAACGTAGACGTATCTGTGGAAAACGGCAAAGCCCGGTTTGCGTCGTTGCAGAACGCTTCGTTGGGTATAGTTGCGGAATTTGAGGTTGATAACGAGAGAGTTATAGGTTCATATGATACCAGCGCTATTAACGCGGCCTTTGCACAGCATGTTCAGGATGTCTTCAGAGGTACAGCGGCGGTACAGCAGTTGATGAACAGAGAAGTCATCACCCATATTCTGAACCGTGCCGCTGACTTACAGTTGACTGTGCCGATTCAAATTAACATCAGCGATGTGGCTGTTGAACCGTTGGAAGTTCAGGGTGTCATCATACGCCCTGAAGTGCAGACACAGCCCGGTCAGTTTATGGCTGAGATTCGCGGTGAACTGTATACCGTATCGATCACAACAGATACCGTCAGAACCGAACAGTTCTACCAGCAGATACAGGGTTCCAATGTCCGGTTGGTATTTGATATACCTCAGGTTAATATTCAGTCTGTGCCTGGCAGAGAATCTGTCCTTGCCGGAGTTCGCGATGTTGATGTCATGGACGAGTTGCCTCTGGCGGCTCTTACCGGCGGTGAACAGCGGATCGTTGACCAGAGACACACTATTTTTGAGGATGCTTTCCGTAACAACAGGCCTGTTGAACTGCAGGGTACGGTTAATGGTCTTGACCAGACTGTTAAGCTTGATGTCATCCGTTATCTTGGTGATGGTTCTTATGAAGCCAGAATGGATAACCAGATCGTGGTTGTATCGTTGATGGATCAGCGGTTTGTGTCACAATACGAAATTACACCTCAGAAGGCTGTATTGGTTGATACTGCTCAACGTATAATTGTTGAAAGACGGTCTGATTTCTTCGGCAGAGAACTGGATGCGTATCTGGATGCCAAGAATATGATAGACCTTATGCAGAATCCGTCAGCAGATATAACCGATGATATTCGTGCGATTACCAATTACGGTGGTGTGCGCCAGGCATGGTTCATACAGAAGCTGATTACTCTTTATGATAGCCTTGACTCATCAAGCAGGGAGCAGATCAGCGGTAAGTTGAAAGACGCCTTACGCACTTTTGTGAATGAGTCACGGGCACAGAGCCGTGCCATAGCTCTGGTTCAGGCGCAGGTGGTTGACATATTTGACGTCGATTTCGCTACTGAATTGATGCGTGATATTCTTTACAGAAACATTGAGTCAGTTGTCCTGACCACTCAGGATGGCATTGAACGGCGTGATGCTGTAAGAGATATTCTGGTCAATTACATATTTGATGTGATGAACGCGCGTGTAGAAGGTATTCAGGATATTAATACTGAGTATACCAGGCTGATAGAAGCTCTTGCACAGCAAACTGCATCTGAGGATATTCAGGCTGTTATCAGCCAGTTCAGGTCAGCTGAAATGCAGGATACCATTATTAAGATAGCACAGCAGAAAACACAGTATGAACGAGTACGCGTAAAACTGAACGAGTCGGCGAAAGAAGCGTTAAAATCGTCCATGTAATCAGTCTTTGTTGTACATGTATGATTTATGTATTATATTACACGAATGCGTCTGGAAGATATTTATACATAACGAAAAGTTACATATAAAGGGATGGTGAGCTATGATACGATTTTTCAGAAACAAATGGGGGAAGGTGCTTGCCCTGCTTTTGGCAGAGACCTTTTTACTGCCGGGAGTATCTTTCGGGGCGAACACCTCAATTGATGTCGACATTTCTGAAAAAATTGGGAGGGTTATCGACCGTTATTCCGGCTCAGACAACCGGACAATCATTCACATTGAGGATGCTCATTGTAATACTGAAGTCCAACAGAACATCTATAAGATTCTTGGCTCGCTCTGTTCAGATAATCAGGGGTTATCCTTTGTTGGTACTGAAGGTGCGGCAAGTACTATCAACACTTCTGAATTTGGGCGTTATTCTGATGCGAACGCGAAATGGCAGGCATCGCTTATTTATGTCAACGAAGGGCGCATGAGCGGTGCGGAATTATATTCGATTAATGTTGATCGTATTAATGGTAAACCTATTTCCCTTGAAGGGATAGAAGATCCCGCATTATATATTGAAAACTATAACGCCTTACTTAGCGTACTTCCCCTTATAGCTGATGCGAAATCGTATGTGTCATCCCTTAACCATACACTGAGCAGTCTGAAAAATTACATGTTTTCAAAAGATCTTTTGCAGTTTGATACCGCTATTCGGCTATATGAGCAAAAAGCTCTTGGATTCAATGAGTACTATCGTTATCTTTATAACCTCAGTATGCAAACAAGACTGGATCTCTCCGAATACGCAGATTTCACCAAAGTTCATGAGTCACTGAAGATAGAGAAGAATATTGACATGATAGCCAAAATGCAGGAAGAACAACTGCTCCTGCAGGAATTCGATAAACGACTTGACGAAGCGGATAAACAAGAGTGGGAAAAAGTGCATAAGCTTCACATCAGCGGGATGATTTCTCTAACACGCTATTATGAAACGATGACTTCTTTTTCTCGCAAATACTCCATTACCCCTGGAACTCAAAAAGGTTTGGCCCGGTTTCTTGATTTTGTGGCGTTAAACAGTACCATCAATCAGGAAACTCTTTATGATCAGGTTATTATTGTTCGTGATCGGCTGAAGGAACTGCTATACCAGACGCCGCAGGAAGCCGCATTGGATTCCTATGCCCGTAATATGGATATCATTCAAAAAATGTTCGATCTGAAAGTGTCTGGGGATGATTTTGGTTATTATCGTACTCACAGAAAGGATTTTTCCATCCAGAACATAGCTAGTTTTATTCGTGCGTATGCGCCTCGGTATAACATGACCTATTTCATTGATCCGAATGTTGCCAACATAGAAAAAGCTCTGCCGTTGATTGAAGATTTTTATATTATTGCGCAAAAACGCAACAAAGTCCTTCTTGAGAATGCATTATCCGAAATGGAGATACTAGGGGTCAAAACAGGGGTTATTATTACCGGTGGTTTTCATACATATGGTATTTCCGAATACATGCGTGATAAAGGTATATCCTATGTCGCTATTGCACCTACAATTACACGAGTGGAACGGGATAATCCATATCTTTCTATAATGACTAATCAGCCGGTCAGGTCTAATGCCGCAGTACAAGCGTTGTCTGCAAAATCTGCCCTGGCAGTTCCGTCATTATTTGCTGAAGAGTTGTTAATCGACCTGCATGATACTTCAACTTTAAAAAACGGGTTAAAGTTGCTGATGGTGGAGACTTCTGTGCGTTCGCTGATGCAGCAATATGATGGAAACATCGATGCTGTTCAACGCGAACTGGCGGCTGTCATACAGTCATCTGCGTTCGATGAAATATCCATTGATAATATTCTGAAACTTAATGATACAACGGTTAAGCTGGTAGTATCGATTAAGGGCATTGATACGCCGTTGTCGTTTATTATTGATACGCAGGCGCCTGTCGGTGTGCCGAGTACCGGTGCTCAGCCTTCAGCGCCGAGCCAGCAGTATTCTCCTGATGTTCAAAGTGTTTTACAGGAAGGCCCTTTTAACATTAACAGTCAGGAATTGGAACGTATTCAGACATTTCAATGGCTGGCGGATAATTTTACTGAAGTTATAGGATTGCGACAGACGGAGACTTTTGTCAATACACAGCTTGTTATTGATCATTTAACCAATTTACAGCAAAAAATCAATTCCATCTCTTTCCAGAATATAAATCAGGTTCAGGCATTGCGTGACGCGATTGTTCAGGTAGCTCGATCGATTACCAATCAGATCACTTCAGGCGCAATCGTCGAAAAGAACAATGTTGTTGTACAGCAACTTAATGGGGCAACGCTGGCGTTACAGCAGAAAATGGATCAGTATGTAGCTGTTCAAACCAATAAAACAGCTATTGCCGCTGTCACAGAATTGAAGCAGGAATTAGTTCAGGAAGTTAATATATTACTGCAGAATATAGATAAGCATCTTGCTACTTCGTATGCAAAAGCAAATGTTCAAATTGACGCAATCATTAAAACCGATATAGAAACCGGCAAGGCAGTTCGCGTATCATTGAAGGATGTCAAAGAAAAAGGCGCTGAAGTTGTTGTTCAACAATTATTTGACGGGACAGCCGCCCAGGTAGCTCAGCGAATGCAGGATTTGTTTTTTGGACAATTATCTCCTCAAGCCCAGCAAAATTTACAAGCTCAGCTTGAAAATTCTGTGACTCGCAGGAATTTGAGGACTGGCTTGACAATCGCGTTGCAGGTTCTTGAAACTTCTCAATACTCAATGCAGGATTTATCCTTGACTGTTTTGTTGAACGAGGACGGAGCTTTCTTTGATGGAGAAGTGCTGGCTCATGCTGGTACTGCAAAAGCCGCGGCAAAAAATATTTATATTAATCTTTCTACTCTTCAGTTCATTGCTGAACAATCGGAAGAGAAACAGCAGGAGTATAAACAGATATTGCAGGCGATTTTGGAACATGAATATCGCGACCTTGTGCGGGGTGCACATGTTGATGATATTGGTATAGAAAAACCTGTTCAAATAACTACTCCAACCGGGGTACGTGATATTACCTTTTCCGATGTCCAAAATTTTTGGTCAGATCTTATGCTCAGAAATCAGGAAGTACATGAGGTTCAAGTTGTCAATGGAGTACAACAGGATTACTGGCGCGTCCAGCGTGATGGTGTTGATTTTGTCGTTTCCAAGGCGGTTTTGGATTCTCTGGGTTTAATATCCGCCGGAGAGTTTACGGCGGTGTTGTCAAAAGTGCTGGATACTAAGAAATTAACTATTAGCACATTGTATCCTTCCATCACGACAGTTGTAATTGATGATCTGCAGGCGTTCCAACAGCAGAACAATGTTGACTTGGTTAAGGCGTCTCCTGTTTTTGAGGTGATTCAGTTGGCTGATATTATCCAGCAACGCCAAAAAGATTTGAATATATCTCTTACAGGCGCTGATGTGCATACCCTGACAAATGAGCAACTTGATATGCTATTTAACAAAGGTTTGATAACATTAAAGTTTGATCAGCAGGGCGAGAAAATATATTTTATTGATGGTTTCTTCGACTCTTGGCAGTTAAGCCATGCGGGAATTTCACGCAATTCTATCTATGCCGATCGAGCATCCACAGCGACTCATGAACTGGTTGAATTGCGTTTATGGCGTAACTTTGCAACAGAAGTTCTTGGAATGAGCACACAGGATATCGCCAATGGCGATTTGCGCGCGTGGATACGTGAACAGCTAGAACAGCATCAGGCTTCTGAAGAATTCATCCGCGATCTTGAACATCGTTTTCATCTTATAGCAAAACGTGCTGAGTACCAGGCTCTGGCTCTTGATGGACAGCAAATAAATGATGATCTGTTTCAGAGTATATCATCAATTGCTGATTCAGTTATATCGGAAAGTATGACATATCTGGACAGCTATTTTACCGCATCAAAGATTGCCGGGAACAATTTTACTTCTCTTGGAATGAATTCTCCTGAATTTAAAGCTGTTATATCTGTTGCACGAGAATTAAGCCGCCAGCAGTCTGTAATGGAACAGTACATCGCCAATATGCTTGGCAATACTACGCAGGCACAGGAAATTGCCGCACAACTTGTACAAGCCCTTCCAATACAGATGGATTTATCTAAATTATCCGCAACGGATATAGCCGCTCTTACTGCTATTGCCGGGATGGATGGATCGCTTATTTCTATGCCTGCACAGAATGTGCTGCAAATCAAATCTCTAGGCAATTCAAGCCAAATAATATCACAGATTCAACAGCAATATCTTCTTGATGCTACTACTATTTTTGTTGTTAGTAATTATCAGGCTGTAAACAGCATTAATGCTCTGATAGCTGCGGCTATAAATACAGGCAGTGCCCAGGCTGAATTTGGACCGATGGGGCAGGAATTGACTGCTATCCTTCAGCAGTTTCAGGACTTGGATATGCAGAACCCGATAAAAATGGCGGTACTGAAAACTGTCATCGAAACAAAAAAACAAACGCTTACTGGTATTAACTCTGTGTTGGTGCAGGTACTGACCGATCAAGGTTTACTGACGACTTCAATAGCGAACATGCCGCTTGAACAACAGTTTCAAACGGTACAAAAGGCAATGGCTGTACTGAAAGTTAATCCGATTTATCAGAGTGCGGCTGTTCGTGAGATATTTATAGAAAATGCACTTAACATTATTGACATCCAGCAGAAAGCCCAAATTCAGCAGTTGCGTGCTCAGGGCAAGGATACCCTTTCGATAATGAAAGAACTTGAAAAAATTATTGGCAACACGCAACAGGTGAATGCATTGAAAAACCAGGCCTATATTTATCAGCAGCTTCAACAAAAATTAGTTGAAGCGGGCAGGGCACAGGAGGCCATCCCCGAAAATCTGGCACATAGTGCGGCAGTTATCTTTAATAATCTTAATGAGTATGGCGTTGCGGATATTATTACCAATATTAATACGATAAATGAGCTGGTTGATGTCTATGTCAGCGGTGCTGTATTAAAGCAGAATCTGGTGAATGATGCGTTGATGTCGAAATATATGACTCCGATGCTTTCCGCTTTGGAATCCGGTGATTTTTCCAAAGTAAATACCATGATTGAGTTGTTGAAAACCCGTCCTTTCCAGAGACGTCTGCTCGATGCACAGGCAATGACTGAACTGATTACTCTTATACAAACTAAAGTTGCAAGTTCAAAAACGCAATCAGTTGATTATCAATTGAGCTTAATTTCCCTGATAACAGAGCTAGGGAATGTTTTACCGACTACCTTGACTGAGATTACAGCTATTGAGTTCCAACTCAAATCTCTTGTTGAACAAATTGTTTTAAATCCGGCAACAAACCTTTTTGAGAAGCGGACAGCGTTTCTTAAATTAGAACAGTTCTATGAAAATATGGATATCCCCGGCAATGAAGCCTTTATTAATCGCATAGAAAGGATAGTACAGCGGTCGGAACTTATTCAGCGAGATAAAATAATAAATCTTTTTAATATGAGTAAAGAACTCAGTCCTGAGATGTTTATTGATCTGGCTCAGAAATTTGATTCGTTCCTTATCGGAACCGCGCTTGATATAGATAAAATAGATTCCATTCTGGATTCGCTCAATGCTGATAATCAGCAGGTTGTTAAGTTTGGCCTGCTCTATATCAATGAAAACACCCGTTTATCTGAGGCGGGAAAGACGTCTTTAATGAATACGTTTCTGGATATGGTGTCATCTATTAACCAGATAGATGGATTAACCGTGGAAGGGCAGACGGCAATCATAACGTATGTACTGAAGGCACTAGGATTGTCATCTGTTACGGGAGAAGCCGGATCAATCACTATCGTTCAGGCAGTGAACCTCGGAAAGGCGTTAATCAATCTTGCTCAGTCAGATAGCACAATGGTTGCTAACATTATTCAGAATAACCAGATACGAGTTATGCAGAATCTCGGTGCGCTTTCTGCTGTACACACTGATGGCTCCATTATGCTGGATGTGTCTGTCTTATCTAACCCGGTGGCTGTGCAGGTCGAATTATTTCGCCAGATGACAAACCAGTGGAGCAGTCTTGGCGATTCGCTCGCGGATAGAATTGTCTCGGAACGCGCGGTTATTGATTTTATACAGAATAATTTTACTCAGGCTCAAATGACTGCTTTGAGCCAGTTTTATATTGGTAATCAGGTAGTTTCTGTTAATCAAGCTCAGGAACTTTCCACTATTTTACAAATGCCGACAACCACAACCTCATATTCACAGCAGGTTGATTCGATTGGACAGTATGTTGTGGTTCAGCAACTTAGACAGCAGGGATACACTGATCTTGAAATTGCCGGCATGATGCCAGTTATTACGCAAAGCATTGCGGCTGTAAAACCATCTGTTGAACAGCGTTTGAGCTCGTTTGATATAAACAAAAATGTAAGCATATCTGTTCAGCATGGAAGTATTGTCATTACCGGTAATGAGAATCGTATTATCGCGGTTCCTGTTGCTTTGCGTGATGCGACGATTGTTCATAATAGCTACGATTCCGCGACAAATCAGGTTCGCTTGGTTACATCGGATAATGTTGTGCATATATTTGATATTCAGACGGGTAATGAGATTTTTACTGCTGAGCTGAATTATATTACTCCGGGGATTTCTTATGAAGTAATGATTAATAAACAGCTGGAGGCTACAGCCAGCCTGTTGTTGAATCAGGGTCAGCTTATACATGGTTCAGTTGGTGATCGTCGCGTGGACATGGTTGTCGGGAATACATCTCTTGGTGAACAAATCAGGCAGGTCTTTCCCAATCTTCCACAGGCACAAGAAATTGCCGCACAACTTGATTCAGGTAAAATATCTATTGTTGTGGTTGATTCCGTACCGGGCAGGCTTGCCGACGGCAATCAGTTTGTTTTTATCAAGCAAGGTGATGTGAAAGGCACTGGCACCATCTTTATTTCAAATGAAATATGGCAGAAAGTCGATCCTCAGCAAGTTGTATCACAGACCGCACAGAATGCACTTGTAACCGCACTGCTGAAAGCCGGTGTTGAACTGAATAATGGTTCGTTAACTGACATTACCCGCCATGCGCCTGATATCACTGCGCAGTATAACGATTTGTTCCTTGACCAATATGTGACTGAACAATCCTTACAAGAAGAATTACGCCAAAGGTTTCAGAATATTGATACGCGAACTCAGGAGATTCAGGAAGAAAAGAACAGGTTGGCTCAGGCGTTAATCCGCCAGAAAGAAAAACTCGCACAACGCGAGCAGGAACAATTGAGAGATATACCGTCCATGGATATTTTTGTCGGTGATCAGTCTGATAAAGTCATTAAGTTTGAGCAGTGGAAACTCGCAGAACTTGGCGGTAAAGAGTTTCTTTATTTTGCGGTCGGCCCAGAAGGACAACAGAAAACGCTCGTTGTTGATGTGGCGAATCTTACTGAACGTCAGCTTGATGGTGTAACAATCAGGAAAGTGCTTGATCAAAAAGCAGGCACTATTGCTCATGAAGAAATTGTGATCAGTTTTCAGGATAAGGACAATTCTTTTCAAGTGACTTTATTACGTGATAGTGAGGGTGTTATAACTGGCCATAGCAAAACGGTTATTGACCGGATAGGAAATTCTGCCACATCTGTTTATCAGGCGGATGGGACTTTGATACATGAGTTTAAAATGCAGTTGCCTGAGCAGGTCAGGCCGATGCCAGACGCGACGTCCGTAACACTCGTTCAGGCAGAGATTGATCGGCTTTCCAAACTTACGGCGGTAGATACTGTTGCTCAGAGCCGTATAGTTGATCTTAAAAAACAGTATATTAATCAGATTCTTGCAACGCAGAATCGGCGGTTGGATTTTGTAGAGATTGAAGTTGCTGATGCTGTTATTAATGATATTTATAATGCGGTTTCTGTTCAATCTTTCACGGATGAAGCGGATCGTGCCAGAGAGCTTGTACGACAGTTGGCGACTAATAATCTTTATGCATTTAGTGATATCCGGGACACGGCAGTTCACCAGATCAGTATTGATAATGTAAATTATGAAGTTGACCTTGCTAAAGGAGGACAACTCAAATTACAGGAATTTCAACAAGTTTCTACTACAGCGATAGATAAACTGCCGAGCTCTCATCTTGAAGGTAACAAACTCGTCGTATATGATTCTGAGGGGCGTCGTTTTGAATTTGCCGTGAAGACAATTACTGACGGAGCAACGACCACAGCTGTACTTGGTGCATTTATCAGAGTCCTGAACCTGCTGGATACTTCAGTTCAACGGGAATTAGGTATTGATCTTGGCATTACTCCAGCTATTAAGCAAAGAGATGAGGCATTAAAATCTTTTGCTGAGCAAATCAGCACTCTGGAACGTGAAATTCAAAAAATACGTAATTTGTACTCAGAAGCTAAAGCGAAAAATGATACTGTCGCGGCTAATTCATATGCCGTAAAAATTTTACAGAAAGAAGCTGAAATTCAAACATTACAAATCAACTCGCTTGAAGCGAAAAAGGAACTAATTGCGTTTCAAATGAACAGAGCATCGCAACAGCATGAACGGAGTCGGGAAGATGCACAAAATGTCGGTCAGTTGAGTATATATCAGGCAATTATAAATGCCGCTCAAACAGAAATGACAAACATCAAGGAACAACAGAAAAAACATGCCCAGAAAAGATCTGATATTGAAATGGAGTATCGCGGCCTTGTCGAAAAGCAAGACAGAGCTGAGGGACAGCAATTATCTAAAATTGAGCGACAAACAGTAAATACCAGTATTCATGCTGATATTGAAGCGGCAATCAAGTCAGTTGATACTTTCAGGGATTATCTCAGGCGCGCAGGTTCTGACATTCAGACATACACTGTTGATCTGGAAGGCGCCAAACAGGATGTGCATATTAATCTGGTTCGTGAAATGCTGATGAGTAAAGCATTTAACCAGAATCTCGTTGATTTTATAAAGAATACTCCCAATTTGACTAATGAGGATATTCAGGCTATTTTGGCAATAGCGTTCAGCAGGCCGGGTGTTTCATCTGTGAATGATGCGCTGGCACGCGCTGTATTGTCGGCAGTGAAGGCTCGTCTGAAAGATGTTCCTACGTTTACCCAAGATATTGATACTTATGCTGAAAACCTTATTCGCCAACAGGAATTTCTAATCAATGTCCGGGGTAAGGAAAGAAATATGTTTCAGCTTAAAAAAATGGCTGAAGAACAGAAAGAAGTTATTTTGGAACGCATTTATAGCCAAATTGATTCTGTGCTTGATGCAAAAGACCAAGCTTTCCTCAATCTGACAATTCTTGAAAATCAGGATGTTTTACTTGAACAGCTGGGACGTTTGAACATTGAGACTGTCCGTCCCGAGAACGTTCAACAGTTGTTCATGCTTACTCAAATTATGAGTATGCGCAACTTGAGTTTTGCCAGTGAACTTAAAAGCATCATGGAAAACATCCAGACCCGCGAATCAGTCTTAATTGACAAGATCATACAGCTTGAGGGCCAGCAGGGTAATGCACAGCGGATTGCGGAACTTTCAGGCATGGATATTACGGATCTGGTTACAAGATTTGTAGCGTTGAGCCTGTTAAAAGAAAACTATATAGACAGTGCGACCCCAAATTTTGAAGCGATGTATAATGACCTTATTCGTGGCGATACGGCGACTATTGATTACCTTAAAAAAGCGTATCTTACAGAAACGTACATACAGCAAAAAATTACCAAGAAATTGGAAACAAAAATCGCTGAATTTAAAGCTGAACAGGAAGAAAAACGTCAGGCGGGTGAGCAGTATGAAAAATTGACCGATCAGGTTCAGCTGCAGCTTCGCAGGGAAATAGAGATATCTCCTGAGATACTCAGCGAACGAACCAACATTCTTGAGATGGATATGTCTGCGCTCCAGAATATGCTGCGTACCGACCTTGTTCGCTCTGATAAATACCAGCAGGTTGTCAACCAGCGTTTATCCCAGATTACGCTAGACCTCCAAAATAAATATCGCGATCATGACCTCATAAATGGGCACGTTGATGCGGAACTGATTAAAGATGCGTTTACCGCTGTTTCAATGGCAATGCTCATGGAGCGAGGTTATGTATATCACGATATCCAGTTGCTTGCCGGCTCTCTGCTGGCAAATGGCGGTATCCTTAATGTGGGTACAGGTGAAGGTAAAACCATTACATCTGCGCTTGCTTTATATATTCATGCGCTTTCCGGAGAAACTGCTGTACAGTTCCTTACTCAGGAGGCATTCGCAAAAAATGATGCAAACGAAGTTCGTGGTTTTCTATCGCGTCTTGGTGTTGATATAGAGGTTGTTACACGCGAAACAGATCGAAACAAAGCTAAAGAATTATTCATGCGGCGTGATCAGCGCGAAGAACAGGGGCTTCCGCTTACCCCTCGAATAATATATATGCCATTTTCAGATTATGCCTTTATGAAACTGGAAGACATTACCCGTACGGAACAGGAACGCATGCTTCCCCAGCAACTTGCGTATGCCAACTTTGATGAAATCGACGCTCTTGTTTTTGAAGGGTCGCTGATGGACTTCATTAACGCTGAAGTTAGCGACTCCCTGAAAGCCAAGGAAGTACAGAAATACCGGTTAGCGTGGGACTTTGTATTGCAAATACGTGGTGAAGGCGCTGAAATATCAAAAGAACGTGATACTGATGAGAATTATTCCGTATTCAGGGATTTGTTTTCACGCTTGAAAACTGCGACTCAGGATTCAAGCCTTTATACTATCAAGGGTACCCGTGAAAATAAAGTTATCGAGTTTCATCAGGGATCTGAAATATTTTCCATGATAGACAAGGTATACCAGTCGGCGCAGCAGCAGGGAGTTGAATTGCCTGCAAAACAGGAATTTACCGAAATTGTTCGCATTACGCTTGAACAGCATCTCTTTCATAAGGAAAAAGTGCATTGGGTACTTGAGGATAAATACGATCAGGATGGAGAACTGGTTCGCAATGATCAGGGTATCGTAAAGGATATCAAACTGATTAAAAGTCAGGGTGACCATGGAAACGAGCGTCAGAGCAATCATCGTCATACGGTCATGGAAATATACGCTAAATATTTCATGGGAGTTAATATAGATGTGCTTGGCGATAGCGTTACCTCCGGTAAAATTGGCGGGGCTGACGTTATAAAATCTTTCGAAAAATTTAGTGGATTTAGCGGCTCTATCGCTACTGAAGTTGCCAGAGAAGAAATGGAGAAACTATTCCAGAAAGATATCATTGCTGAAATACCTCCTGCTATACAAAAAGTTATTGAACGTCGTGATGCCGCTGTGTTTAAGACTAAACAGCAGCGTGACGCGTATTTATTGCAACAGATAGAGTCAATTTTCGCCAATCGTGACGGTGCTCCGATTCTTGCCGGTACACGTGATGAAAGTGATGCTGAACAGTTGTATAAATCAGCTCTCGATCAATTTGAAACGCAAGTGTTGCAACAGTTATCTGCCTTTGAGTCAATAATCCCTGCAGATGCGAAAACGACTGAAACAATACAGAACATCCGTGATATCCTGATGCAAATACGCGGCGCGATGGCTGTTCGTGCCTCGGATTCCGATCCGACCCTAAAGACCAAAGCTGAAGTAGCCGCTCAGGCTTTAAGCCAGTTGAAATCGGTGCTGTATAATTCCTATTCAGAGTATTTTGACCAGATCTCCAAGGAAAAAGGAACATTAACAAATGCTTTGGATAATTTACAACAGCAGAGACAGGATGCTTTAGCTCAGAATAACATGGATTTGGTTGCTCAACTCGACGCACAAATTGCTCGTTTACAGGATGTTGTCACTAATTTTGATATATTAATCCAACAGCTTTCCGGTCTCGATGTGACGAAAGATGAATTGAAATTCGCTAATATCCTTTTCCGCTTCAATGATGCGTTGCCTGAAGCTATCCGGCAGGGATTACCGGATATATCGGCTGTCAGGGATGCCGTTTCGGAACTCGAAACGACTGTTGACAGAATGTCCAAAGTCTATGTTTTTCACGGCAGTTCGTTTAAGACTGAAGAAGAGGAACGGAATTTCCTGAAATTGGCAGGAGAGCGGGGCAGTGTGACTTTTATTTCTCCATACGGTACTCGTGGTAAAGACTTTAAGTTAAGTTTATTTGATATGGGGCAATTTGATTCAATTTTGCGTAATGACACTGTTGAACGTTCTTTAATTCAACACTTTAATACGAATCAAGAATCTTTGCGTGAGCTGGCCCGTTTAATTGTTAATCCGTCTACTCCTCAACAAGCATCAGAAACTGATGTGCAGGTAGTGATGAACCAGTTTAAGGAAAACCCCCAGTATATTCTTTATTCGGGAATAAACAGTATTATTGATCAATTTGATTCAGACAGAGATCTTTTCACACGCAAAGCAAAAGGCGAAGCCATTGACGCATACGTCAAACTGCTTCAGACCGCTATCTCAGCGCAGGTTTCCGATTCATATTTGCAGGAAACATTGAACGGACGGTTGCGGGATGTGCTTCAGAATTTCAGGGTGGAACGTGCATATGGATATCAGGTATTTGAGGTTGGAAACTCCTTATCTGAACGTATTACAATTCAGCTCTTTGGACGTGGCGGCCGTCAGAAGGCTCCTCGCACAGAACAGACATTGATTTCTCTGGATTCTGACGGAGATCAAATAGCAGTACGCGCATTTGAAAATATTGGTACGCGCGAAGGTGTTGTCAAACATGACCGATATCTCGAGCGCCAGCAAGCTCTGACCGATATTATGACTCGTTTGCAGTCTGAATTTGATTCATTACTTGGTCCTGTGGACAGTTCTTTGAAGCAAACAGCGCTTGATCAGGCGCTTCAGTTTGATCGATCAGCCAAAATGAGCAGTATAAAAACAGATCTTTCGAATCAGATTCAGAATTATCTGATTAATACTGGAATGCTGGAGACAACAGCCAAAGATCAGGCAAATAAGTTTATCGCTAAACTAACAACCGATCTTAAGCAACGAACGGATTTTTTTGACGCCTCTGGCAATATCCAACAGAGCCTTATTGATGAAGCCAAATCATTTGGTTTAACTGAAGCGCATCTTTCTCAGATTATTTCTATCAGATTTGATTCCAGCGTCGCCGCTACGCATACTGAAATTATACGTGCTGTACTTGTTTCTCATGCGCTTGCCCGGTTGAAAGAGTTGGAAGAAAGTGAAGGTTTGTCAGATGTTCAGTTGCGCCTCAAGGTGGAGCAACAACTGGCAACGCTTAAACCTGCCGAGAGTTTTAAATCCCCACAGGAATTCATATCGTATGTAAATGAGACATTTGCGGATATTTTACCAGCTCCGATTTCTGCTGATACAGTAGCACGGTCAGCAGAACTCTTGATGGATTATGCCTCTGTTGAGCGTGATCTTGCTAATCTGTTTAAAGACGCTCAGTATTATCTTGATATTATTGATTCGGAAAAACGTATCACCAAATCATACTTTGATGAAAAGGAATATACGAAAGCGCTTGAAGTCGGCAGAGTGAAAAGTTCCATTCAGTCAGGTACGTATCAGACTAAAGACGGACAGGATTTTTCAATACAGCTTAATTTGCAGGTATTGGATAGTATTTTTGAACAGTTTGAAAAGAGTAAAAGCCTTGATGATCTAAAACGCGATTTGCGCATGGTTGGACTTGCTGTTGATGACTCAGTGACAGCCGAGAATGCTTTGCAGATTAAGGAATTTCTCAGCGAGCAAATTAAAACAGGAGAACATACTATTGTTAACCAGAATTTGCTTGATGATGCATTCAGATCTGCTAATGCCGGGCTTCTTGAACAATGGTCTGCTCTGAAAAACAAGTATACGAATGAGTTACAAACCAAACTTGATGCAATTAAAAAAGAAGGTTTGACTCAAAAAGAAATTCTAGGTGTTATTGATGTAGCCTTTTCACAGTTTGATTCTTCTCAAAAAAACACTGCTGATTTTGAACAGCTCCAGAAAAACCTTGGCGCTTTAGGAATTGTAATAGGCAGTGAATATAGTAATCCTGATCTTCTCCAACAAAAACGTACTGAGATTCAATCGCAGGTTAGAAAAAATGAGCTGACCTTGGATACCATTATTTTTGGTGGTGTACTCGGTGAAGCATTTGTTAGCGTAAGCGATGCACTTCGGGACGAAGTTATACGTGTTCGCGCGCAGACAACTCAAAGGGTCAAAGATGCTACAGATGCGGTGATAGCGGAATTTGAACGTGAAATCGGAACGGAATATGAAAAATTTCTTGATGCACTGGTTACCACTTATTCAAAGGCGATTGTTGCCAAATCACGGGAAATCCTTTCGGAGGTTGAACTCAGCGAACGAACTACAGCAGAAATTGATATTGGCGAGAAAAATACTGCTGAAATAGTGAGCCGCAGTATCAGTCAGGATCTTACTATGCGCAGGATAGAACAGGCTACTCGGGTTGCAAAAAAAGCGGCTCAGCCGGAAGTAACCCGTTTTGAAAAAATAATGACAAATATTGCCGCTGTTCTTGACACAACAACCACAAACATTCTCAAGTTTTTCGGGAAGGAAAAACAAGCCCAGCTTATAACAAAAAAGAAAGCGGCGAATATTGATTTTGAAGGTATTCCTCGTACTTATGAACCCGCTGAAGTTTCCCCTGCCGCATTGTATCCAAACAGATCAATGCAGGTTATACAAGATCAACGGTCGCTTGAAGATAAACGTGACATGGTTACTCCCACAGTTCAGCTTACCATACGTGATGGAAAAGTTGTGGCGACAGAAGCACAGACACAGAAGGAAATTCGTCGCGGAGAAACTCCAACCGTTAGCGGCACGGTAGTGGAATATAGAGAGGTGAACGGACAACGTACTCTTGTACTTAATGTTACCGATATTAATACTGTTGGGGAAGCGGTGATTGCCGCTATTCAGGCAGATGCTTATGCCGGTAAAGCTGGCGGCATCGATCTTGATCGCATCGAACTGACTGTTGCCGGCAAACAACAGATCGTACTTGATTTAGGGCGTCAAACATTGTCCAATTTGTTAGAGAAAGGTTACGGATCAGCGCTGACTGATGCCATTAAAAACGGAGGTATTCTTGAAGTTAGCGGAGATTTATTAGTTTTTGGCAAAAATAGAAGCGGTGTCGTAGAAGCACATAACTTCGGTAAAGTCACCGATGTAAACCCTGATATCCTGACAATATTTGAAATGAAAAGGCTTGAGCAATCAGGAGATTTTCAACAGTTGATCGCAATGTCCGGCAACCCATTATTCCGTCATATTTTTCAACAGGAAGTCTTTGTTGAAAATGGAGTCATAGTGATTGGCAATACAGTATTTAATAAGGATGCTGTCGGAAAAGCATCGATCCTTATTAATTCCAAACTGGGGGAACATGTTCGTGTTGGTGAGCATGTCACTATTATCAATAGTTCTATAGCTGTTGATTCCAATTTACAGTCATCAATTGCCAGTGGAGCGCAATTAACAGACGTAAAAGTAGGAAAACAAGTTGTAATTGAGAACGGAGCGATCTTGAATAACGTTATCGCTCATAAAGTAACTGCTGATCAGGATGCTATACTGGAACGGATCAATTCTCGCGCGAATATGATTTCAGTTGGTGCACGCAGTATGCTTCTTGATTACGAAAGTGAATATATTGATGGCCCTCTTAGGGTACTAGGTGATCATTTCAAACAGGGGAGCCGTGAAGCGATTGAGTATAACAACGACCGATTTGAAGAAATTATACTCAAACAAGAAGGGAAACTGGTTTCTAAATTAAAAGATTTCAGCAGAGCATTTGCTATTAAATCACAAGATGCTGATAATAAATATGTTAAACAGGCATATGCCATACTGTCTCAGTTAGCAGGCATGCTGACTCCGGATGCAAAACAGGCTCGACAGCTTGCCGAATTACAACGACAGAGAGCTATACAAACTGAAAAACTAGACGCTGAATTCGGCGATTTTCGCGAGCGCCTGACAAATAATCAGAAAATACCATACAACTTATTGTTCGGTATTGATTCGGAAGTGGTTGCTCCATCAGCTATCGCAAATGAAATTGATAAAATTACCCGTATTCCGGACGTTGAGGACCGTCACACGGAGTTTAGCAGGCTGGTAACAAAGCATTTCGGGAATTATGCCGCAAATGTACAACAGCAAATGGTTGATTCTCTTATGGAATTACAGCCTGAATCAAAATGGGATCGTTTCAGGACACTGCATAAAGGATTAATGCGTTCGCCGGTGTCTCCATCGTCAATGAGTATTCGTGCTCATCAGGAACAAACAATTAAGGATATTGAGCAGGGTAATCCTGTTGTTGTTGGATATTTGAAAATCCAAAACTTTAAGGACAATTTTAATACCTTTGGCGCTATCCACGATCAGGGGCATTTTCTTGGTGATGCAGGTATTGCCGCCGTTGGCAGTGTTCTTCGTGAAACACTTGAAAAACGCTTTGCGGAAGAAGGTGTACGAGTTCATATAGGTAATGCGGGAGCAGAATTCTTTCTCACGTTTTCCGGTATGAAGAGCCCGGATAAGGCAAATGCTATTTTAACAGAAATTATTCAGAGTTCGGAGTTTAAAAACGCAGTTGTTGATCGGAGCTTGAAAAATTTAAAGGAAATCACCCCTGTAAGCGCTGAACTGGAACAAATATTGTCTGATGGTTTGCGTGATAACAGAGTGCATTTTTATGGCGGCATTTCCAATGAATCAGTGCCGTTGATTCAACGTGATCAGACCAGACAAATTACCAATGCAACGAAGATTGTGGATGAACTGTATAAACAAGCTTTTCTCGCGGCTAAACATCAACAGCTTCTGTTTGATGACCAGTTTCAGCCAATCATTACTCAGGTAAGAGATTTGATAGAGCAAGGTGTTGATCCGAATTCTCAGCAGATCCAGGATCTCTTCGCCAATATTAATGATATCCTTAAAAATGCCCGTATTGCGGCAAAGACAGGCATCACGCTTTATAAACAATCAAATACGGAACTTAATACTGCCGCCCGGATGAGCGCTTTGGTTAGTGAGTATGAAGTTTTACAGAAACCGATTGATGGCCTTTATTCTGAGGAAACTTCGATTTTGAATTTATTGGAAGCATATCGAATTGGTTTGGAAGAAGGAAAAGCTGAAGAAGAATTACAGTCGATTATTGATAAGATGGTTCAGACAATGGTGATATATGAATCAGAAAACCTCTCCAATACCGATGGTGTGTTTACCGGCAACAGGATTTTCAAGAATATGATCAACTATGTTGTCTGGTTCCGTCCGTCGGAAGATATTGCAGTCACCTTCCGTGTTGGCGGCGATGAATACGGGAAAATTGAATGGAACAGCGAAACAGGAAATCTACGCATATACCGTTTTGATGGAAATAATGTCGGCGCTACAAGTCGGCAATGGGGTATGAGGATTGGTGACAAACTGATTGAGGATTCCCTGCGTGTAATTGAAGCAACAAGCGATATGCGAGACCTTGCAAAGAATATTGATGCTTTCTTTAACGATATGCGCGGCAGGGGATTGGTTTTGTCACGCCCTGAAGTCGCTGAAATAGAAAAAACTGTCTCTGCCGATAAGATTCAATATATTACACAGGAACAGTATGATAAATGGTCTAATGAAGAGTATGTATCTAATACACGCACTGCGGTTGTTGTGCTTGCTCAGCTTGCGGACGGAACTACAAGACTGGTAAAATTTCCAACTATTGATGTGCCCTATGTTGTTCAACAGCAGACGATGACATTCTCTCAGGAAATGTTAGCGGGAGACGGTCAGGTTTTTACGGCTCTTATTGATAACGTAGCGACTGACTTCCGTGTTTTTCAGGAAGCCTCTACCGGGAACATTGTTTTTGTTGACAAGGACGGTACGCGTATACCTCAACCGACGCAGTTTTCAGTATCCGTAGATGCTGAAACAGGTGCCGCTACATTCTCAGGCGCTCTTTTAAACATTGATGCCGCCACTTATCAGAGATACGCTGATAATGGTTTTGTTACGCAGAAGAATGAGCAGGCGGCTGTTATCGTTCAATCTCGTCCGGTTGTCAGTGTCGGGTATGTGGATATTGCAGTAAAAGATATGTTGGTCGGCAGTTCTTACGGACGTGATATTTCGGTTATTCAGGGACGAGCTGACAGTGCCGCTGAGATTGCAAAAGAGCACGTTAAACATCATCAGATTCTGCATGATGGAAGAACCGATAATACGGATGTTTGGTTTCAGCAGAGTGTGTCTGATTTTAAAGGTACTTCAAAAGAACTCGCATCTTTTGAAACATCCGAACTGGATTTATGGGACAAGGAAGCGATTCAGCAGGTACTTAATATTTATAGCCGCAACAATGAGGTACAACTGCCAAAAGCCTTTGAAATGGCTGATGCGGAGGCTGTAAAGCTTATGCTTCCTGAAACAGGTAAAGTTAGCCTCAGGGATAAACTGATCGTTACGATGGATTCTATTATTAAACAACTACCTAATATTGACTCTCTTGAAGATCTTGAAATAGCGGATGCGTATGCACAAATGCAAATGATGAATGATCCTGATTCTGTTGTTTCACACACAGATGCGTCCAAAATAGCATATAGGAGATCGCAGTTAGTTGATACTGAACAGGAAAAGAAACAACTGACTATTAAAGCTTTTTCTCATAATCAAACGGTGCTGTATATAGATCCTGAAAATAAAGAAGCGTTGGCATTTGAAAAACAGTTGATGCAGGATCTTGCCTCAATGGGTGTGGTCATTGATGACATGTTGTTACGAGTTAATACACAGATAGAAACCATACAGTCTCGCATTACACAGCATCTGGTCGATCAGAAAGGATTAAAACAGGAAGATGCTGAAAAACTGACAGGATATATCCTTAATTTGCTGAATGTCCGTGTTGATAAAGAAATTGCGGCGTTGGGCACGGATGCTGTAGAGCGCAGGCTCTCTATCTTAAAAGAACAGTACAGCGATCAATACCCCTTGCTGGCGGCGGTTATTTCCGCAGGCAATGAATTCGTTCATGTTAATGGGGAGGAGATGCGATGGGAAGAATTTAATGTTACTTTAAACAGACTTGGTATTGACCCTGTAACATTTATTCCCGCATTACGCGAATCATTGGATTTGTCTGATGTGAGCGGCCAATGGAACGTTTCTGAATCGATATGGGAAGACAATATGGATTCAGGAAAATTACTGTATGGTGATCCGCTTTTTGATGCTGTACGACCCTCATTAAGCCGTTTTTCAGTTCCAGTTCGTAATAGAATATCTGAACTAATGTTAAAGTCATTTTCACGGTATGGAAGCGGAATTAACATTTATGATGACGTGCTTCGTGACGGAGGGAATTTGCTGGAACGAATCGAAGGCGGAGAATATACCGGCAAAACTCTTCAACGAAAATCTGAAGAGTTGCTGGGTATGTTTTATCTTGCGGCACTGCTTGCGCCAACACAGATTGATGCTCTCTATGGTCTTTCCAAAGCATACCGCATAATGGCCCAGCAGAATGGTGATAAAACCGATATTAATAAACTTGAGCAACCTGAGTTGGAGCAAGTTCTTATTAATACCGGCATTGTCCAGTCTAATGCGCAAGCCCAGCAAATGGCGACGGCGATTATTGCTCAGAGAACCACGTCTCCGATTCTGTTAATTGAGGATATTAAGAATCTTACACAGGCTCAGAAAGAGCTTTTACGCAATGCTCGGCTGGGCGGGCGTGAAGAAATTTTCGCGTATTACGATCAGGTGGCAACAGATATAACTGATGTTGCCCTTTCGGTTGCGTATGAGATACAGGCGCCTGAAATAGCAGACCTTACCATTATGAAGGTTTCAACCATGCTCAGCAACGGTACATCGGATTTCAAAAAGATCGGTGAAATGTTAAAAAGCGCTGAGGAAGCCGTGATCCGTCTGGCTGACAAGGAATTGTCAAAGTATTTAATTGATAACATCGGGAAGCTGCGAGTTGAAGCTGTAATAGCGGAAAACCAGAATAAGGACAGGGCTGAAGCGGAAACAGCGATTAACGCGGTTATCAATACCATACCCAAAGATAATATGTATTACAGCGATATCCAACTTTTGAAAGTCGATCTTTTACTAAAATGGCAGGATTTTGACGCGGCAGTTTCCTTGCTGGATGAACTGGAAAATAAGTATCCTGATCTCATTGTGACATTACAAATGAAAAGTCTTTCAATTGACCTGCTAAAGGGTGAAAAGATTACGTTTCTGGACGAAGTAGAATTGTCCAAAGAGACGCAAGCACAGACGATGGATGTCTTGAAATTGATCCGCGCTTCTTTAGAATCAGGGGCTGTTGCTTCTAATCCTGCATACATTGAATCTCTCATGGCAACATTGTTATCTTTAAATACGCGCGCCGCGACTGCAGATGTTTCTGATGCGGTTTCTATCGAAGTGGTAAAAACGCTGGCCGGCTTATCGGGGTATATACAAAATACCATAGTTGCTGATGTTACGAATCCTGAACAGCGTGCTGTTGTTGATCAACTGGTTTCCCTCCAGAATCAGGTACTTGATACTCTTATGGCATTACAGGCGCCATACGGACGGTCTCCGGTAACAGCTATAAAGACTCTTGTCGACAATTTGAAAAAACCGGGTGTTTTTGACAGCCTTTCATCGATTCCATCAGTTGCAGTTCTGCGCGATAGCCTTAACTTGTCCTCTGTTGATTCTTCCGGTTTCATTCAGATGGAATTAAACAATAAGAAAATTGATAAACTGCAAGCATTCTTTAAGCTGGTTGATCCTGACGCCACAGTCTTTATTTTAGAAGGACATCAGATTGTTGTCGGCGCCTCACCTCTGCAAACCCGTCTGTTCTCCGCTTTGTTTGAAAAAGGGTATCAGCAGTATACATTTGATTCTTTTGTTATGGATATGATGACTGAATTTCTTGAGCTGGCAAAAGACAAACCGATTGATCAGTTAATTAAAGACATACAGGCACAATGGGGTGTCAGCAATGCGGTTGCTGTCAGTATTGCTGAATTGCAAGGAGATGAAGCAGGATTGGTTCGCGCCGGACTTGATACAATACTGAGTAACTTGTTTCAGATGGATGAACAGAGGCTGAATTCTCTGCAGTCTTTGTTTGACATGAGCCTCCAGCAGACTATTTCTTCAGCAATAAACCAGCATGTGTCTCAATTAACAGCTTCCGAAACTCCTGCTGAAATGATCGGGTATTTTCAATCACTGAATACTCGTATTGCTCAACAAGACCTTTTAGGTGCGGGCTCGTATCAGCTGATTAACGCATCGTATTCATTGCCTTCAAACATTGATTCTCTTAATACGACAGCTGATGTTGTTCAGCAGATTTTGATTCCCGCGTTACAGAATTATTCGCAAGTTGAACTCCTTCAATTACAGCAGATTGGAGATTCGAAACTGCCCGCGGCATCATTTGCCGGACAGCCCAGCCAGATAGGAGGTTTATTTAGTTTCTGGCAGTCTGAGTTGCAGAAAGCGGGTACGCCAATAACAAATAAAGATCTTACTAACATAGTTGAACTGCGGGATGTCTTTCAATACCTGCAAAAGGTATCACAGGGGGGATTTGAACAGGATATCGCTGTTTTGCGCCCGAGAGTGGAGGCAATCTTGAACCAGAAAGTTGGATATCCTATTGCGAAAGATCTGGTCATTGCCATCGAACAGAATAAAGGGGATGTTAACATTGCTTTGCGCGAGTGGAGCAAGCAACTATCCGCATATCTGCCTCCCCAGATGCAGATTAGCCTGACTAATCAGATAAAGCAGGCTTTACTTCCTGATACCGCACCCGAACAGTTAGCTCAGACTCCTGTTACGCTAGCCGCAGTGACTTCAGCCTATGCGAATGCTGTTAGTACATTGTTTTCAACAATGATAGATCAAAAAGAGAAGATAGCTTCTTTATCCTCTCTGAGTCTGACCGAATCTACAATTCAATCTATTAAGACAGTTGGTATTGAAAATCCATATGCATTAAGTCAGGATGAAATACGTGTTCTGTCAAGTGTTGTGCAACAGCGAGATACACAAAAATCAAGCCTTGTACAATGGCTGGAAAGCCAGTATCAGGATCTTATTGATGTCGATGCAGTCAGCAGTGTGATTCTCGCCGCTCAAGGCTACAAACTCCAGCCAGTCCCTTCTTTACAAGCTTCCGTGCTGAAACAGGTGATATTAAAAGAAAATTTAGGTGTCAGAGTTGGTTCCGATGGAGTGGTCTACATGATGCCTGATACAGACATTACCAATCCTGAGACGCTTGAAAACGTAAAGAAACAACTGGCGCAGATGGGAATAGAAAATCCAACCCAACTTTTATTCAGCGATGCGTTACGTGAAATAGGTATTGTGTTTGACATGCCTTCCACACAAGATTTATTCCCCGGCGGTATGACTCCGGTAGAAAAGATTTCTTCCAAAGATGAATATTTGACAGAAGTTCTCACTGGAATCCTGTCGAGTACAGGTTTCTGGATCTTAAAGCGTCGAAATCCTCAGGCCGCAGAGATGGTTGAAGAATACATATCTGCTGTCCGTGAACGTCGTCCAGTTAACCCTGATAAAGTTAATATGGAAGGATTGCGGTTTATTGTTAATATCATTCTTAATAAGGTTGCGGTGCAGGAATTAGTTCAGAATGAGAATTTGCGCAATAATCGTGAGGTGATTCGTTCGGTTCGGTCAATGATCCTCAAAGCCACTGAAACTGTTAATATTGTTTTGAACGGCGAGCTTTATTTTGAACATCGTAACCAGATCGAGGCACGCAGAGATACTTTAACCGGATTGGTAGCAAACCTCGAAAGCTTGCTTCAACAGATGAACAACGAGATAAATGAACCTGCTGGAGTTGCTCTGGAAACATTGCAGGCGACACAAGCGTATCTGAATGGCTTGAATGAAATATTCGACTCGATCATAGCAACTGATGCACGTATTCTTGTTGAGGCATCGCCCGTTAAAAAATCTAATTTTGATTATTTTCAGCAGGAACTGAGTGACGATGAAAAGCAATTGATACGCATGTCTTTAAAACGAGTTTCCGGCGTCTTATCTGTTGAAGATGCAGAACTTGGGAAAAAGTTTTTTGAAGTCGTTAAAAGTAATGTTAAACGTAATGAGGCATTCAAAAACTTTTTATCTGAGCTGGCTAACTCAACCAATGAAGAAAACCTGATAACCGCGGCGGCATCTTTGACCTCAAAAATTGACTATTATGTGAAGGATGTACTAGGTGAAAGTAAAGATGACATGTCAGTGATTGCTACACAGTACACTGAAACGTATGTAAATTCACGGGTGAAATCAGTTCTTCTGGACAAAATTCAGGACGAAAAGCAACGGGAACTGGTGGAATCGATATTCAACATTGTTGGAAACGGTATTAGTTTTGATATTATCGGCAATACTGTTAAGTCTTATCCCATCGTTGAGAAGATTATACAGCAGTTGTCTGTTATTACCGGAGAGAATATCGGAAAACTTATTGTTGACGAAAAACTTAAAGCGTATGCAGGCATCCTGTTTGATGAAGCGCTTGAAGCGAGCACTGAGGAAGCGGTTGTCCCTCAGATTGTGGCTCGGCTTCGCAGTAATGGAATTACTGATTCCAAAAATATTCGTGAAGGAATTATATCGTTGATGGCGCACACATATCTCGGTGTTGACATGAACCCGGTATATTCTCAGGCTTTTGTAGATGATAAGGGCCTTGTTCTCCCCGCCTTTAAAGATGAGCTGACCAAGTTTCTCGGGTCAAATATCATGGTGGATAAAGCTCCTCTATTGCAGGAAATAGCAGAACAGGCATCCGTAACAGACAAAAGGGTTGTCTTTGCGCAAATGATACAGGAATTATTAGGCACTGATATGTTCAGAGTCAGCGAGATCGCTCCTGAAGAAAAGCGCCAGCTATGGGATACATTGCTGCGTGATTTGACTCCGGCTTCTGTATCTGAGGAAACTAAGGCTGATCGTTATGTGTTTGCGATCAGTTTCGATACACTGGCGAAAAAAGATGGCACGATTAGTTCGAATGAATCTACCTTTATGGTGAAAGAAACAATCGAGTTCCTGAGAGAAATGTCGCGCTCGCAAGGCAAAGATGTGCGGTTTGTTATTCTGTCGGATTCTTATGATACCTCTCATATTCAGGATCAGCTTAGTGGGTTGCGCTTATCTGCCTCCTATGTTGATATATTCGGCAATGATTTTGCAGACAGAACAAATTCTTTTGTAGACTTGATAGATGCGGTTCAGCAAACATATCGTATCGATAGCGATAATGTTAAAATTATTCTTAACGAAAATGCACGCAATAATAAAGAGATAATCAGCGCAGTTGGATCTCGTGGCATTCAGGTTATGAACGTTCAGCCTAATGTAAAGTTGGAACAAGGGGAAGATGGGGCGATGTTCGGCGCAACTTTAGTTGGCGGGTTGAATCTTTTTGTGCGCGGCGCTGTTTCTCCGTATGAAGCGATACCGAATGATCTTCGTGTTGTAGATATTCGTAAAGTACAAATTGATCATGAAACAAAAATTATGCAGTTGTTGGCTGATTATAAAGACAGTTTTTCTATGGAGCTGATGAAAAATACTGATTTTATTGCCCGTTTGCGCGATATATATGGTATTGACCTATCAGAACTTGAACTTCAGCAGTTGTTCTACAAATCCATTGTTCAGATGGTGATGAACAACAATATAACCGTTACCGATACATTAAATATTCAGGGTCTCAAACAACAACTTACCCAAGCTCTCGGCACAATACTCGGCGATGTTTTCCTGAATGAACTTATAAGTAATTCTGTTTTTCAGGAACAATTGCAGGGCTCTATGGTGAATCTTGTCTTACAGCCGCCAAAGCAAAAGATCAGCAGTACTTATCTTCGTGAATATGAGAAGATGAAGATGGCGGAAGAATTTGCATAATCGCGAAAACCGAGTATGCAAAGAAAGCTTTGTTTAACAAAAACAAGCGGAAGATCCAGAACAAACTGTATCACTGGATTATTTTGTCTTGGTTAGTAACAAAAAGAGTCAGAAGATAATTACTTGATAGCTTCTTCTTCGGAAGAATAGATATCAAACACAGTGTTCAGTTTTGTTGCTTTAAAAAGTTCTAAAACAAAACCGCAAAGATTGATTAAGCGTAATTTGCCTTTGTTTCTTGATATCAGCTTGGTAAGAGAAATTAGTGTTCCCAGTCCGGGACTGTTGATGAACTCAATACCTCTAAAATTCAGTATTAAATTGATGTGACCGTTTTTTAGGCATTCTTGAACTTTTTCTGTCAGGCTTTTAGCAGTTACCTCGTTGAGTTTTCCGTTCAGGTCCAGAATAATCCATGAATCAAATGTACGCTGCGCAATATTCATCTTTACAATACATCCTTTTAGTAAATTTTTTTAAACTTATCAAAAAAAATATCTATAAATCAAGAAAAATATAATAGAAAATACTTAATAAAGTTAAAGTGTATAATTACGATAAACTTAAGAAGTCCGTCAAACTAAAAATGCTTTTCTTTAACAAATAATTATATATAATCATTAACATAAACATAAAATATGTTTATATTATATCTGTTTTTATCAAGGGGGGTGTTATGAGCAACTTATTTGAGAATTACCATAAAATGCCTGATGGGACAATAAAGCAGGTCAACCCTTTCACTGGTACTGAAGTTTGGACTGTGCCCGGCAGGAGCAATAAACCAATTGCCAATGAGATTCCAAAAACGTCAAAAAAAGTTTCACGAAACGGCAAAGAAGATTTCTGTGATTTCTGCGAAAAGTATTATCTTAATACTCCTCCTGAAAAAGCACGTGTTATAAAGAAAAAGAATAAATTTGAAACGATCAAAACAGTTCGTGCTGAGAATCTTTTTGATACTGTTGCTGAATTCCGTTGTATTCCGAATTTATTTGAGATTATTTCTTATGATTATTGGGTGAAGAACTATCATCATTCAATGCCCAAAGAGTGTGTTGACCATAAAAATGATTATCTCAGTACATCCGAGGGAATAGAACATATTGTCAGCGTGCTTAATTTTAAATTGAAATTACTTGGGAAGTCCGAAAAGTATATCTCCGGTCTTAGTCTTGACGAGAAGTTGAAAATGGCAGATAGTTTTTTTGGAGGAGGACACGAACTGATTGTCGCTCGCCGGCATTATATTGATGGTGCAGAATATGATGTTCAGTTATGTTCTTCAGGGGAACTGACTCCTGAAGAACATTTTCACTATTTCATGTTTACTATTGAGACCATGAAAAATATGTATGCGGTGAATCGCTATGTGCGGTCAGTCGCCGTTTTTCAAAACTGGCTGGCTTCTGCTGGAGCGAGTTTTGACCATTTGCATAAACAGTTGGTGGCGATTGATGAATGGGGTGTCGCTTTGGAACGGGAAATCCAGCTTGTTCGCCACAATAAAAACATCTATAACGAAAAAGCGGCTAATTTTGCCAGTTACCATAATCTGGTATTCGCAGAGAATGATCATGCCATTGCTTTCGCTGAAATCGGTCACAGATACCCGACTTTGGCAATTTATTCCAAAAGTGAGCATGCCTTACCTCAGAATCATACTCCTGAGGAAATTCGCGGCATAAGTGATATAGTACATGCATGCCATGCGGCTATGGGCAGTCACATCCCATGTAACGAGGAATGGTATTGTACTCCGATAGACGCAACAGAAAATATACCATGGCATATACTTATCAAATGGAGGACTAACAATCCTGCAGGGTTTGAAGGCGGCACTAAAATTTATGTAAACCCCATGAGTCCTGAAGACCTGAGAGATGTGATCGTTCCTCGTTTATTTGAATTGAAAAATAAGGGGAAAATTGAGGAATTTCCTATTGCCTTTGAATGCCCGTGCAAACCAAACAGTCTTAAATACGTGAAAGGCAATCCCAAAAACTGATTCAAGGAGAGATCTGTATGAAATTAATGAAAAGTTTAGCTACAGCGTTTTTAATTCTAATGATTGCCGGGGTTTTATCCCCTGCTGTCTCGAGTGCTGATGATACTCTGGATGGAAAATGGACTCTTTACACGGAAGTTGTGCGAGGAACAAATAAAGGGCTTGAATCAGAAACAACCATCAATATCACTCAGGATTTATCGAATGGCCGCATCGACGGAAAAGCTTTGGAAGGTAATGAAACACAGATTGGGCGAGTAAGCGGTTTAGTGAAAGGGACGTTAATTGAAATGACTTTTTCTTACGAAAAAAGAGTCCTCCGTTGTTCATTAAACCTGAATCACGACGGTACATTTATTGGCGGTATTTTTCGTAGCCTTGATGGCGGAGAGGGTGTTATTTACGGCATAAAAGAAAAGAAAGAATAGAAGAAAAACAAAATAAGTTTGATAAAATAGCTAGCGAATTTAACAAAGCAAATTATAATGTAATAACTTTTGATTTTAGCGGTGTAGGAGAGAGTGACGAT
>QZJZ01000015.1 GCA_003599815.1 Candidatus Auribacter fodinae | reverse complement strand
CAACGACTACACCAGTCGTTGAACTATCTGACACCAGAGCAGTTTGAAAGGCAAGCTGTTCACTAATTTAACTGTCCGTCAATACCGGGATACCTCAATGTGTCCCCAATTTAAAGGTCATTCCGAGGAACGCAGTGACGTGGGAACATCATGTCTGCAACACTATCCGGCGTAGGATATTACCACGAATTTCTTCGAGATTCTCGTAATGACAGATAATTAATTGTCAGCACGGTGTTATCGTACCGCTATGGCGCGTTCGGCTCGATGGTGAGCTGTCTGGCATACAGCGGCGCACAGGCGGCCGAGATGAACGAGCCCGACGCATTTCAATTCATCACACCCTATAAATATCGCTTTATCCAAACAACCAATTCAAAAATAACGCATAATTCTGATAAACAATGAAGGTGTATCTCAATTTTCACTTTAATTTAAAGCAATGATGACCGATATAACTAAGAAGAATATCATCATTATCAATATGTTAAACTGGAGATTGGTATGCAAGCGGAGCAAAAAATATGGAGCAAAGAGGCCGGCTGGAAATCACTATCAGAGAACCAGCTTCAACATAAAGCGCAATTGGTCTTTGTTTTTGGGCAGGGTGATATGCTGAAACTCACTGCCCAACTCGTTGAAATAAAAGAGATGTATCCTAAGGCACAGATTGTCGGTTGTTCGACAGCGGGTGAGATTATCGGTGAACAGATTTTTGATAATTCACTTGTTATTACGGCGCTTTACTTTGAAAAGACAAGACTGAAATTCGCTAAAGTTCAAATTGATGACATGAAAAACAGTTTCAACGCCGGCAAACTGCTGGCTGAACAATTGCAGGACGAGAACCTGCGGCATGTATTTGTATTATCAGATGGATTAAACGTTAATGGCAGTGCGCTGGCGAAAGGCCTTTGCCAGGGATTGCCTGAAAATGTCGCTGTAACTGGCGGAATGGCTGGAGACCAGGCGAATTTCAAGGAAACTCTTGTAGTTATGGACACCGTTCCTGAAAAAAATGTCATCGCAGGTGTCGGTTTTTATGGCGATGAGATTGAGATAAGTTACGGCTCAATGGGCGGATGGAGTTCTTTCGGCATAGACAGGCTCGTTACACGATCAGAAGGAAATATACTGTATGAACTGGACGGGCAACTGGCGCTGGACTTATACAAGACATATCTCGGTGAAAAAGCAAGCGGCTTACCGATAACAGGTTTATTATTTCCGCTGTCCATTCGCCTGGACAACGGTGAAAAACATCTGGTACGGACTGTAATGGCGGTTAATGAAAAAGATGGAAGTATGACATTCGCTGGCGACATCCCGGAAGGAAGTTATGTCCGCTTAATGAAGGCGAATATCAATCATCTTGTTGAAGGAGCGGCAAACGCGGCTACAATGTGTTACAACAATTTGAATCAGGAATCGCCTGTCGTGGCTATCCTGATAAGTTGTGTAGGACGTAAATTAATTTTAAAACAGCGAGCCGAGGAAGAGATTGAAGTGATCGGCGAAAAGTTCGGAAACACTACTCTTACTGGGTTTTATTCATATGGCGAAATATGCCCTATGGACAGCATGCAGAAGAAAGCGGAACTGCATAACCAGACCATGACCATAACCTGCTTTAAAGAAAAATGTTAAGAGGACAATGAATAAACTCCTTGCACGTCAGATAAAGAAGTATCTCGGCGATATGGCGGTAATCCCGGGCAATGCCGAACAATTTTTCAAAGCCATTGATGATGCGTATAATGGGTTTGAAAGTGATCTCAGCCTTATGGAAAACGCTTTTAACTTAAGTTCTCAGGAATTTGCCCGCGTTAATGAACAGCTACAAAAAGAAATTGAAGAGAAGAAGCGGACTGAAGAAGCCTTGCGAGACAGCGAGCGGCATCTGCGCCTAAAACTGGAATATATATTGTCACCGGAGAAAAACATTAAAGATTTTTCTCTAAAAGACCTGATAGATGTTAGTACCTTGCAGGAAATACAAAACTCCTTCGCGGAAACAACAGGAGTTGCTTCTATTATTACGGATGTTGAAGGTAATCCCATCACAGAACCGAGCAATTTCTGCAAAGTGTGCGAATTGATACGAAGCACAAAAAAGGGCAGTGAACGATGTGTTGCCTCGGATAAAATACTGGGCGAAAAAACAGAAAAATTAAAAAAACCGGTATATGAAGAATGTCTGAGTTGCGGTTTCGTAGATGCCTGCGCTCCCATATTTGTGGAAGGTGTACACGTAGCAAACTGGCTGATCGGACAAAGTAATATCGGGAAAGTTGACAGAACACGAATTAAAGGATACGCAATTGAAATCGGTGTCGATCCTGACGAAATGATGCGGGCTTATGATTCGATGTCGTCAATGGGAATAAAACAGTTTAAAAAAATACTTAGCTTGTTATGGCGGCTTGCTAAAAACCTCTCTATGCTTGGATATAACAATTTAAAACTGGCACGGGAACTGTACGAAAGGGAAAAACTTGAGAATGAAATACTGAAAGCCAGAAAACTGGAGTCCATCGGCATTCTAGCTGGCGGCATAGCTCACGATTTTAACAATATCCTCACTTCTATTCTGGGCAATATTATGCTGTTAAAACAGTTTATCACTCCCGATGAAGCGCATGCCGGATTCATATCAAATGTTGAAAAAGCGTCTGAAAGGGCAAAAGATCTCACACAACAGTTACTCACATTCTCCAAAGGTGGAGCGCCTATAAAAAAAGCCGCATCAATATCCGATCTCATACAGGATTCCGTGAATTTTGTTCTGAAAGGATCAAATGTAAAACCAAGATTTATTATTCAGGATGCCATTTATCCTGTTGAAATTGACGAAGGACAGATCAATCAGGTTATAAACAACCTGATCATAAATGCCGACCAGGCTATGCCGGATGGCGGCGAAATTATAGTACGGTGCGAAAATATTATTCTGGAAGAAAAGCAGATTCCTGACTTAAAACAAGGCAAATACGTTAAAATTACTATTCAGGATCATGGGCACGGAATATCTGAAAAACACCTCTCAAAAATATTCGATCCGTATTTCACGACTAAAAATAACGGAACAGGGCTTGGACTTGCGACTACTTATTCAATCATAAAAAGACATGACGGGGCTATCACTGTCGAATCTCAAGAAGGATTAGGAACATCGTTTTATATATACCTTCCAGCCTCAACAAAAAATATACAGAAAAAAAACACCGATACTGTTGAAATTGTAAAAGGCAACGGAAAAATTCTCATCATGGATGACGACCCTATGGTCAGGGCTACGATTTCAGACATGGTCGCACATCTTGGGTATCAGGTTACTGACGTAAAAGATGGTATAGAAGCAATTGAAATATACAGGGATTCAGTAGAACGAAACGACTTCTTTGACGTCGTCATAATGGACTTAACCATTCCCGGTGGAATGGGCGGCAAGGAAGCTGTGACAAAGTTACTGCAAATTAATCCTGACGCTAATTGCATTGTCTCAAGCGGATATTCAAACGATCCCGTCATGTCAAAATTTCAGGACTACGGCTTTAAAGGTATCTTAAGAAAGCCGGTCACCATAACCGAACTCAGTTCTGTCCTTCATACTTTCACGCAATAAGTTCTGTACACCCTACTATGGTAAGTTGAATCAATATTTCAAAAAAAGGCTGGTCAATCCGGTATCTAAGCATCTATTATTATATACAGAAAAAATGGTATTACAATAATCTGCATCCACGGCGAACGGGTTTATGTCATTAAAGACGGATCTTTGACAGGCAGGCGACAGGCGGGTGCCTGATTGCTCTTGTCGCTTGAGCACTTGAGGTCTAGCCGCTAAATCCCCATTCAGGTCATTCCGAGGAACGAAGTGACGTGGGAATATCATGTGCGTAACACTATCCGGCGGAGAAGATTGATACAGGTTCGGCGGTGGAAGTCTTTCGTAGGGAACAGGCATGCCTGTTCCTTGCAACCAACAATTAAATGTCATTGCGCGGAACGAAGTGACAAAGCAATCCCCTCCTTATAAAAAATCAGCGGAGGAGATTACCACGAATTTCTGCGAAATTCTCGTAATGACAGGTAATTAATTGGCAACCCGGTGTTCTCGTACCGCTATGACGCGTTCGGCTCGGGCGGTTCATAAATCCAAGTTGAGAACCGTTATTTTCACGCCCCGAACAAAAAAAGCTGGTCAATCCTGTATCCGACCGAATATTATTATCATGAAAAAACTACACACTGACAAAAGACAGGCACTTATGACAGAAAAGAAAAATAAGATAGATCCTGAAAGGACTCCCGACGGTGTACTTGTACTGCGCAATCAGGCAATGGCGCGCGATGTCAACTTTAACGGCGATATCTTTGGCGGGTGGGTTATGTCTCAGATGGATATTGGAGGCCAACTGCTTGCTGTGGAAATCGCGCGAGGCAGAGTAGTCACCGTCACGGTTGACAAGCTGACGTTCCTGCGGCCTGTTCATGTCGGTGACGCAGTCTGTATTTACGCGCGCCTTATCCGTATTGGAAATACATCAATGGATATCAAACTGGAAGTGTGGGCCAAAGATCCTCTTGAAGAGTTTCAGGAGCACCGTCATATTGTTACGGAAGGGGTTTTCAGGTACGTCGCTATAGACGACAACGGCAAACCTCGCCGAGTACCTGACGAGCACAGGAACAGCCATCCCAAATGTGCCTGCCACTCGTTCAAAAAATGATTATTTCAAGTTTCTGATGCGTTGTTCCGGCACAATAATGTCAATAATACGAACGCCAAAATTTTCATTGATAACCACAACTTCACCGCGTGCGAGAAGCTTGTTGTTCACAAACAAGTCTACCGGTTCGCCGGCAAGTTTGTTCAGTTCCAGAATTGACCCGGGGCCGACTTCAAGGATATCTTTTATCAGCATTCTCTTACGTCCGAGTTCAACAGTCAGCTCAACATTGACATCAAGGATCAGATCAATATTATGTGGTGCGGACTCGTTTTTGCTAAGCGGCAATTGTGAATACTCCAAGGGCTGGGCTGTAGCGGTTTGTTTCATCAGGTGATTACCCTGATCAGGAACACTTTTCGATTCGTCCCCCGCCCCCATATCATCGCTCATTCCTCCTGCAAGGAGAGCATCAATGTCATCCTGGCTCAAATGTTCGTTTACCATATTTTTAACCCCCTTTTATGAGACTATTCTTTTACTGCCTGAATCAGAAATCCCTTTTTAGTTCCCGTCAACCCGGGAACACCCAGAAACTTGGGATTTCCTTCTACGCTCATGGTATTTAACTCTTTTATTGATTTATCGAGTACAATCACATCGCCTTTTCTCAAATCGAGAAGTTCCTGCAAAGTTAGTATTGTCCGCCCTATTTCAAACGACACTTGAAGGCTCGCCGCAGATATGTTACGAAGCAAGTTGCGTTTCTGTTCGTCGGTGATTTTCTTCTGTGATGCGCCAATAAGATGCTGAGCGCTGAGTTTATCAATCAAAGGCTCAAGAGAAATATAGGGTATACAGATGCTGATAATTCCGCTTGTTTCCCCTATTTTCACTTCGAGCGTCATAGATGCCACAGTTTCATTATTAGCCAGAATCTGACAGAACTGTGGATTCATTTCCTTGTCAATAACTTCAAAATTGATATGAGCGACATGTTCCCATGCTTCAGTCAGTCCGTGCAGAGCTTTTTCTATAACACTGCCAATGATTCTCTGCTCAATATCCGTGAACAACCGGATTTCATGAGGAGCTTTCCCCACTCCGCCGAGCAGGCGGTCAACAATAGTAAATACCAGAACAGGATTGACTTCAAAAATAGTGCTTCCTTCGAGAGGCGCCATGCTGAGTATGCTCATGTATGTGGGATTAGGCAACGACATCACAAATTCGCCGTACGTCAACTGATCGACTGCGGCAAGGTTGATTTCCACGACTGTTCTCAGATACGCGGACATAAAATTGCTCAGGTACCGTGCAAAGTTCTCGTGAACCATCTGAAGCGTTCTGATCTGATCTTTGGAAATCATTTCAGGACGTTTGAAGTCATAGACATTTACGTCTTTTTTATGCCTTTGCACTTCATGCTGGCACTTTTTTATTCCTACATCGCCAGTTGAGACCGCGTTTAGTAGCGCATCAACTTCGTCTTGTGAAAGTATATCAGCCATTAGAACAGATAACCCCAAATACCATTGTTATTGAATTACAAATTCGGTAAAGTAGATATTTTTCAATTTGCCGTCTGTCAACTTCGCATTGACTTTGTCCAATATTTCACGCCGTATCTGATTTTTCCCGGCAGTATCAATCAGGTCGTTAAGCTCTTTGTTGCTTAATATCATGATAAGAATATCTGTTACCTGAGAATTGCGCTTATCAAGTTCTTTGATAACCTCTTTACCGCTGACTTCGAATGTAATGCCGGCCCGCAAGTAACGAGTTCCGTGGGTATTGGCTATATTGACCACAATTGTTTCTAAGGGATATACTTCGCCCATTTCGTTGTCCTCGAGAGAATCCGTCTTCTTCTCAGAATCGGACATAAGGACTTTCGCCGCAATTCCAAACCCAATGACTGGCACCAATATCATTACAATCAACCCTATCAGAACCAGTTTCAGCGAGGACTTCTTTTTAGGCTGAGCTTGTGTTACATCATTTTCTTCCGGCATAGCATAACTCCTTTTCCCGTATGCAATTTACTGTGTTGATGAGATGTCTAAATTTTGCACAACTTTAAACTCAGTAAAGTACACATCTACTATACGTGCATCCTTAAATATCTTATTGATTTCTTCCATCATTATTCTTCGAGCATGTTGTATGCCACTTCGGGAATAAAAATTAGCGGCATCGCTCGTTGTTAATGTCTGATTCACAATATGCCGTATACGGGATTCCTTTTCCCATACTTCATCAATCATGGACTGATCCTGAATTTCAATATAAGCTTCGAAATCAAGAAACAAAGGCACTTCAGCATTTTGAAGCTGGTAATATTTTCGTTCGATATGAAGAACCGGTCCCCGGTATTTTCCCTCCGGATAAATGTTTGCATCCTGATAATATTTAGATTTCACGAACTTTTTAGTCAGGCTGAAGCTGATATATCCTGTTGCAATATTGGAGAGCAGGATCGCAATCAATGCAGGCATCACCATAAACAGTATTATGTTAGATGTTTTTGCGAAAAACGGCGGTTCTTCAGGTGCAGGTTCATTTTCTTCTGTTTTCCGCCTTTTCTTCGAAAAGGTATCGTCCATTTCAGCGTCCATCTGATCAATAAAATCGTCCGGCATTACTTATCACCCTTTTTTTTCTCTTTTTGTTGAGCGCTGATAACCAACTCAACACGACGGTTGCGTTCTCTGCCCTCGTTCGTGTCGTTTGATGCGATCGGTTTGAATTCACCGCATGCAACAGCACTTAACCGTTCAGGGCTGATGCCCTTCTTTACAAAATAATGCAAAACAGTTACGGCACGAGCACCGGACAATTCCCAGTTGGAATCATACTGTTCGGAAAAGATTGGCACGTTATCAGTGTGCCCTTCAATTTGAATATTGTATGGTATGTCAGACAACATATCGATAATAGATCCAAGCACCGAAGCTGACATGGGGCTTAAGTCCAGTTTGGCTTCTTCAAACAAAACTTCTGCCGGCAGGCGTATCCGCAATGCGTTAAATACTTTAACAATATCCATCGTTCCGCCGATACCGCTTTTCTCAGCAGACGTCTGTATTTCCTGCGCCAGCATCATCAGGTAACTTTCCTCCACTGATTCATCCTGGTCAGCCTGCTCTTTAAGGTTACTCGGCTCATTTTTCGGAACAACTTCCGCAGTCGTTACATCCTGAATATGAATAGACATATTCGGGCTTATCAATATGCCTAAAGCGCCTTTCAGTGACCCCATTGCTTTCTGGAAAGCCGCCTGCTCGGTCGATGAAAAAGAAAGAAGCAGCACGAAAAAACACAGTAGAAGTGTCATCATGTCGCCATATGTCACCATCCACGCAGGCGCGCCCGGCCCGGCAGAGTCTTCGACTTGTTTTTTAGCCATGAATTTTACCCCTCTTTTGTGTTTGTCGACACAAACCGTTTCTTAGGAGCCAGAAATGCGTTTAATTTCTGTTCAACCAGCCGCGGGTTATCACCGGATTGGATACTGAGAATACCTTCAATCATTACTTCTTTGATAAGAAGCTCGTCCTTTGAACGTGTTTTCAGTTTTTCAGCCATGGGAAGAAGCATGAAGTTTGCAATGAGCGCTCCATAGAAAGTTGTTATAAGCGCTACCGCCATTTTAGGTCCGATAGTATCGGGATTATCAAGAGTAGCAAGCATAAGAACAAGGCCGATAAGCGTTCCGATCATTCCAAATGCCGGGGCGTATGTACCGCCGGCGATCAGAATATTCTGTCCGTCTTTATGTCTTGACATCAAAGAGTTTAGTTCATTTTCCATAATTTCTCGCAATGCTTCGGGAGACGTACCGTCTACGGCAAGCTGTATTCCTTGTTTCAAAAAACTGTCATTGGCTTTGTCCGCTTCTTCTTCCAGAGCAAGAATACCTTCGCGGCGCGCGCGTGTCGCGAATAATACCATCTGTTCAATAATTTCCTGAGGGCTTTGTTTCTTATGCAAAAATACTTTTGCCATAACCCGCATGGTATTCAGAAATTGTTCCATAGGACAGACAATCAGAATAACACCAAACGTACCCCCGACCACGATAAACGCGGACGGAATGTCGATAAACATAAAGAATCCCTTTATGCCCGAACCGGATACAATACCCAGCGCCATAACCAGACAGCCGATAACCAATCCAAGTACTGTTGATATGTCCATCCGTACTCCCTCCTGACGGAATTTTTCAAAGCTATAACTGCTCTTGGTGAAATATATACAATTAGTTATCTATATTATCGGCATATTCAGAAGTTACTTAAAAAAAAGAGCATCCGGGAACCGAAGTTCCCGGATGCAGGCGGTCAGGATATCAGAGTGTGGGATTTATTATACTATATTGACAAGTTCCTGAAGAACTTCATCAGCAGTTCGTATCACACGGGAATTTGTCTGGAACCCGCGTTGCGCGGTTATCATGCTGACAAATTCGCGTGCAAGATCAACATTGGATGATTCCAGTGTACTCACAACCAGTGACCCTCTGTTGCCCAGTCCCGGTGAATCAATGACCGGAGTTCCAGAGTTGTCAGTTTCACGAAACATACCGCTATCGGTATTTTCAAGCCCGGCATCGTTGTCAAACGACGCAATACGTATCTGTGCCAGTGTTTGTACCTGTCCGTTGGTAAAATTACCGTAGATATTGCCGTTTGACGCGACAGTAACGTCCTGAAGGTCGCCGCTTGCGTAGCCGTTCACATTGCGGACACCGGCTGTGGAGTCACCTTCAAACATAACAAGCCCAAGAAAACCGCTGGCTGTACCCGGATCAATCGAAATAACCATCGGGTTGCCTACACCGGCCGGCTGAATGGTTATTGTCGGAGGATCAAACGATGCGAGAGAACCGTCCGGGTTACCGACTACCGTACCGGAAGATGGCGTGATCGAAAGGTCAGCCTGCCCTGAAGCTGTAATGACACTGGAAAAATCTATCGCATACCGTGTCTGATTGCCTGACGACTCACGGATATTGTATTTAACGGTAACTGTGTGCGCGGTGCCATCGGAATCATATGCTGTAAATGAACGGGTATGGTTATCCGAAGCTGCCTGGGTTGATGCATAGTTCCCTGACGAACTGTCAAAAATAGCATCAAAATTTGCGCGTGTTCCTGAAGTTGATACGTTCATAGCGCTCAACGCATAATCTGACCCGCCATCGCCATTGATAATCAATCGCCCGCCGCTAATACTAACATTATTGCTTGTAGTAATGCCCAGTGTTGATTGAATCTGATCGGTATAATCGTCCAGTGTTGTGCCGGCGGCAACAGTCAAAGACCCCTGTGTTACAGCAGTTCCACCAACACTGCCGTCAACAGTGATAGTATCGCCAGCCTGAAGCCCAAGGTCAACTCCGCTTGAATTGCGTAAGGTAGTCAGCAGATCCGTTGACTTTGCCTGATGAGAAAATTCATCTGATTCAGCAGTAACCGCATTATCAAAAGCACCTGAAGCACGGTTGGCGGTTGCCAGCGCCGTTTGCAGTACTGCAGAGTTGCTGGTAATAGTTAAAGTATTTCCATTCGCGCCGCTAGTAAATTCCAATGCCCCGTCAGTATTTACCGCAACAGATGAGATATCCGAGATATCAGCCGCTATTGCCGCCGCAAGATCATCAAGAGAATTAAATGTCAGTGATGTAGCAGGGCTGGATACAGGAGTCGAACTATATGTATATGTCCCTGTATCGGAAGCTGTAGTTACGGTAACAGTGGTAGAGCCGTCGACAAGTCCGGCAATAACGGTATTTGCTGACCCGGTGGCAAGAAGCCCTTCCATCGTATTGTCCTGTCCTGCCTGTTCAGCAGAATAAAACTGGTCTGTCTGGAGAACAGTACCGACCTGTTCAGCGCTGGCATCAAGATTGCCGACAAGGTCGATGGAGGTTGTCGGCGATGCCGCCAGCGTAATACCGCGGGGTATTCTGATAGCCTCAAGCTGAGTTCCGAGTATACCGTCCTCAGCGTTGACGCCCATAACTTTATAACCACCGTCATAGACAAGGTTTCCTTCTTCATCAAAATTAAATGCGCCATTACGCGTATAGTTCTGGTTTACGCCATTCGTTACGGCAAAAAAGCCGCCTCCCTGAATAGCAAGATCTGTCTTGCGTCCGGTGGACAACAGGTTACCCTGTTCAAAATCCTGATCAATGGAATTAATTGTTGAACCAAGCCCAATCTGTTTGGGATTCACACCGCCGCGAGTCGCGGTAGGACCGGAAGCGCCGGCCATGGTCTGATACATCAAACTGGAAAATGTCACACGTGAAGCTTTAAATCCTGACGTCTGAGAGTTGGAGATATTATTACCGATTACGTCGAGCTGTGTCTGAAAATTTTTAAGACCGGAAACACCTGAGTATAAAGCTCTGATTGCCATAAAATTGTCCTCCTTTTAGCAGACTGGTATATTATCCATTAATTTCCGTAATATTATTAATTGATATCTCTTTATCACCGATTGCAACGAGCGCCTTGCCGTTTTTGTATAATACCGCATTTACCACGCCGGTCACTTCAGATTGCTCATCACCGCTGCCGTCAATAGCGGTAACGGTTTTGCCGATAAGCCCACTGCTTCCTGAAAGTATCTGTCCGCGGGCAAACGACTCAAAACTACTATTTAAATTAGTCAATTGTTCCAGCTGTGAAAAGGTAGCCATCTGCGCGATAAACTCCTCGTTGCTCAATGGTTCCATAGGATCCTGATTGGCCAGCTGAGCAACAAAAAGGTTAAGGAAATCATCTTTGCCAAGATTAGAACTTTCCGAACTAAATAATTTGCTTGAGCTACTCGATTCCTGCGTGCTTGTTGACTGAGTTGCTGAAATACTCATAATTCGATCTCCTTATACCAGATAGTCCAGACGACCATTTTCCATTCTCAAATTTTGCCGGGCACTGCCGGAAGACGCTGAATGCGATGATTTCACACTCTGAGTATAGCCGTTTCTTTTTGAAGCGTTCCGTTTACGGGCGGCGTCATTAAACCCCTGAGCACTGCGATGATCGTGAAATAAGCTCATTCCCGATTCGGTATCACTCTTTACAGTAACCTCGATTTTTTCTATTTTTATGCCCTGATCAGCCAATGTTCTACGTAACTCCGCGATATTTGCTTCAAGAGCAGTTTTAACGGCATCATTTTCAACGTTCATTCTGGCTATCATGTTGTTGTTCTGAAGAATAAGGCGAGTAGTCACTTCACCTAGGTTTTCAGGTTGGAGCCTGAAAGTCATCTCCGCCTGACGAATATCACCAGCATGACGCAACTGTAATTGCGCCTTCACCTGATCAACGACCGACCGTTCAACTAATTTCTCCAATACAGGCTCTTCATGCCGTGCCGATTCAGTTATAGTTTGCCGAGTTATATGAACGTTTGTCTTATCTGTTTTAGAGACAGATTGATTCGCGCCTGATGCGTCTAACTCACTCGAGAACGCAGATGTTGACTCTTCTTTTGCACCTTTAAACGATGATTCAACGTCCTGTTCAGGCTGGGTAAACATAAGGTCTTCCGCAGGATCATCCAACGACTGCTCGGTTGATTCATCAAATGACTCTGCCAGATCATAGTCCCCATCTTGCGGCGCTTCGCTGTCTTCCGCTATTTTCGCAACAGGATCTGCTTTGTCATTAACCGGTGCCGCTGGTTTCAACACTTCAGTTTCAGAAGCATTTTCCTGCACTTTGGGGTTCTGAGCAGTATTGTTCTGAATAAGATCAAGCTGATCTTCAACTTCATCAAGAACGGAATCCAATTCATCTATAGTTGTTTCGATTTCTTCAATTTCCTTAGCAATACTTTTAGCTTCAGTTTGAAGCATATCTTCTACGCTAGTTTCTTGACGCTGATTATTGACCACATTGGTTTCTTTCTCTGATAGAGCATCAACCGCCTGCGTTTTTTCAGACCGTACCATCTGTGTACTATCCGTAAGTACCGACTCAGATATAATACTATCTGGATCCTCTGCAACTTTAACTTCGGGCAAAACATCCTGAATTTCAGGTTCTCCTGTGCTAACATCGGAACTAATTGCCAGCCCTTCATTTGCAGGTTCTGAATTCATAATAGCTGAGATTTCCATCTGTTCAGCTGTAAGCACCATTTCCGCTGTCGGTTGTTCGGTTTGTAATTCAGCGCCAGTACCAGTTTCCCATTCACTGGATTCTGGCTCGGACGGGTCAGCAGGTATCGAATCAGGCTCTACAGTCTCTTCATCAGGTTCCGGCGATTGACGACGCTCACCCAGGACCGATTCTTCATCTATTTTTTCATCTTCAGAAACGTTTTTTTCACTATTACTGCCAACTACTTTATCTTCATAACCAGAGAGATCATCATCTTTGCGTGCGCAACTATCAGTATTTTCAACACTATTCTGTCTCTCCCGTCTGATATGATTTTCATAACTGTTTTGCGTATGTTGGTTATTTTGAAATGCGGACGTATTTTCATGACGACTGACGGATTCGGCAAGGTAATCGTTAAAAGAGTAATTTTTCCGGTCAGGTACCTCAAAATTTTCCATTCGATGAGAGATAAACATGCTCTCTGTCTGAGGGAGTAGATTGTGGGAACGGATTGCGAAAAGCTGTTCGATCATTAATATGCTCCTTTTAATCACTACTCGTTTTTGTTATTGAACTTTCAGTTGCCCATATTGTTTGCAACCGCTGTACCACATCGATTTTAAGTTCAAATTGCTAATTTCCGGCGTGTCTGACAGGACAAAAAATTCCCTTTAAGGCAATTCCTGCCGGGGAGTATTTTAAGAAGCGTAAAAGTAATCCTGCTAATAGGATATAATTATGCAATGATTATCGGTCAACAATTTCTGCATAAAAAAAAACGGTTATACAATAACTGTATAACCGCTGATTATTTGAGTTAATTCTTCTAAATATTAGTTTTCTTCCGTTTCAGGTGGAGCAAATGTCAGAGTACGCATCCGAGCGCTCAGTAGAGCGGCGCGTTTTTTATTTTCGCCATTGATTGCAGAGAAGGTCGCCAGCAAGTTAGCGGCCTGTCGTTCTTTCATCATCATCAGGATTTGCACGACAGTGTCATCATCCAGTCCCGCGATAATCGGCGCGGCTTTATCTGCTTCCATCAAACCGTACATTTTCGCCAGTTTTCTCAGGTTCTTCTGTTCCTGGCTTTCAACCACCTTAAGATTTTTAGAGACCTCTTTCTGGAACACTTCAAGATTTTGCCGAGCGCTCTGTAATTCCGCTTCCAGTTTTTTTATCCGTTTATCCTGTTCTTCCAATATGGTTTCTTTCTCTGTCAGGAGTTTACGCTTTTCCTTCATTTCTTCCAGCAATGAGCTATAATCAAGATACAGTTGCGATTCGCCTCCTGTGGACTGCTGGGTTACCGACTGTTTCTTGTAATAGAGAAACCCAACTACCATCAGCGCAGTCAGCAAAATTGCACACATCCCCATCAGCAGTACGAGTACGGCATTCCCCTGAACTGAAGACTTATTATGTACGGACATTATACCTTTCTCCTGTTAAACTGCATGTGTTCTTGCGGCACGGAGTGTCGCTAATTCATCTAGAAATTTTTGTTCCAGAAATGACATTTCCTTCAAATAATCTGTCATCGCTTTCTCTTTCAAACGCAGTAAAACTTTTGTATTCTTAGTTGCTTCAATATATTCCATACGCTTTTGAGCGAGTACAGCCTGTGTCTTTTCGATCACTAAAATTTGTTTTTTTCGAGTCTGCTCCAGATGAGTTACAAACACCTGATAATTAAAAAAATCAACAGCAGTGTGGCAATTTTGTTCAAGATGAGCCAATTCCGCTATTTTATCAGCTATTTTTTTATCAATATCCTGCAGTTTGCGTTTTTCGTTTTCAAGAGCGCTCAACGCCTGTGAAAATTCACGTTTTTTCTTATCCTCGATCACCTGACGATAATGGAGCACGGTTTCAAGTTTAAACACAAATTTTTTCGGCATTTGTTATTTCTTCTCCTGAAACATGGATACAAGCTGCTGCTGATGTTTATTAAAACCGCCAGCATCATGCATTCCCTGTTTAAGAAATGCAGTTATGGTATCTATGTTCTTAATGGCATAATCTATCTTCGGGTTACTGCCTTTAACATACGCGCCGATATTGATTAAGTCCTCCGCTTTACGGTAGGTTGCCAGCGTATCCCGCAATTTTCCCGCCGCCGCTTTATGAGGGTCACTGGCAATATCTGAAAACAACCTGCTGACACTGGACAGCACATCAATTGCCGGGTAATGATTTGATGCCGCGAGATCACGCGATAACACAATATGCCCGTCAAGAATAGCTCTGACCGCATCAGCGATTGGTTCATTAAAGTCATCGGACTCAACTAAAACAGTGTATAATGCTGTAATAGTCCCTGATTCCGCCTCCGCTGTACCGCTTCGTTCAAGCAATGCGGGAAGCATGGCGAATACGGATGGTGTATAACCTTTTGATGTAGGAGGTTCTCCTACGGACAATCCGATTTCGCGCTGTGCCATGGCAAAACGAGTTACGGAATCCATCATCAGCATAACGTTATGCCCCTGATCCCTAAAAAATTCTGCTATGGCATGTGCAACAAGAGCGCCTTTAAGACGTATCAGCGCAGGCTGATCAGATGTAGCAACAACAATCACCGATTTGCGTAATCCTTCTTCGCCAAGGTTATGTTCGATAAAATCCCGTAATTCCCTGCCGCGCTCCCCAATCAATGCAATAACGTTCACATCTGCTTCAGAATATTTTGCTATCATGCCCATCAGGACGCTTTTTCCAACACCGCTCCCTGCGAAAATACCTATACGCTGGCCTTTCCCAATTGTTATCATACCATCAATGGCGCGAATACCTGTACCTATAGGTTCAGTAATACGGCGGCGAGTCATAGGATTCGGCGGCATGTTATAAACAGGATACTTAGTAATAAAGGGGATATCACCTTTGTTATCAAGGGGATTGCCCATGCCGTCAACAATTCTCCCCAACAATCCATATCCAACCGGTACCTGAAGAGGAATTCCGGTAGGATTGACGAGATCGCCGCAACTCACCTGAGCACAGGCATCAAGCGGCATAAGTAATACAGTATTTTCTTTTAAACCAACCACTTCTGCAAGGATTGGCTCTAATCCTCCCTGCCGCTCAATAGTACACATATCACCAATACTCACTTTAGGGCCTGAAGACTCAATTGTGAGTCCAAGAACACGGCTAACTTTACCTTTAACCTTAATGGTTTCAAAGGATTGTATAGCCTCTGCGTAGAATGTTATTTTTCTTCTAACAGCAGTTATTGCTGTGGAGCAGGCGGCAGTTCCCATCGGATAAGTTCCTCTATTTTCTGGCGTGTTTCCCGAAGGATATTATCAACCCGGGCGTCAATGACCGATGTATCAGTCTGAATGAGGCATCCGCCATCACCGACCGACTGATCGATTTCCACATGGAGCTGAGTAAGGTCAACGGATTGCTTTTGCAGTTCCGCTATAATCTTCTCGAAATAATGTGCGGCATTCGGATGCAGGTGTAGAATTATGCCGCGCTTTTGTTCTCCCAGTTTCTTTACAGAATCAACAATAACCGCAGACAATTCTTTAGGGCATGACAGCTCACGTCGTATCACACTCTCGCAGAGTGAAGAGATAAGCAGCACTATTTCCCGTTCGATTTCCTTATGTAAAGAATCTATGTAACTATTCATTTGGTCTGTAACAGTTGATATCAGCGAAGTCGCGCCTGCAAACCGTTTTTGCTCTTTGTCCCGGGCTTCATGAGAACCTCGGGCATACCCTTCCTGATATGCCTGATGACGCGCGCGGTCGATCTGTTCATTGATTACTTTTTTAAGTTCAGGGTCACTCATGTAGCTGATAACTTTATCAGACACATTCGCGATATGATTAACTGGTTTGGCAAGTTTGATAACCTTAGACAATTAATTCATCCTCACTGCCACCGCGTCCGGCAATAATAATTTCGCCTTCTTCTTCAAGCCGCCGCACAACGTTCACGATTTTCTGCTGAGCTTCTTCCACTACCTTCAAGCGGACAGGCCCCATAAACTCAAGCTCTTCACGTATCATTTCAGCGGCCCTTGAAGATATATTCTTAAATATTTTATTTTTTACTTCTTCGCTGGCGGCTTTCAGAGCAACGCTAATTTCGCCTGTATCAATTTCCTTGAGTACTTTCTGCATGGATCTGTCTTCCACATGAACAATGTCTTCAAAGACAAACATCAGTTTCTTGATTTCTTCAGCGAGTTCGTGTTCGCGGTCTTCAAGGTTCTCAAGAATATTTTTTTCCGTACTGCGGTCAACAAAGTTCAGTACTTCAGCCACAGATTTGGCGCCGCCGATAGCGCTGAGATTCGTATTTAACGCACCGGCTAGTTTTTCCTTTATAACCCGCTCTATCTGCTGAATGACTTCAGGAGTAGTCTGTGTCATAGTTGCCATACGAATAGTAACTTCAGCCTGCATCTCTTCCGATAACGCGCACAATATTTCAGCCGCTTTTTCGGGATTCAGATGAGCAAGGATCAGGGCTATTGTCTGAGGTTGTTCCTGTTGTAAAAAGCTGGTAATCTGATTGGTGTCCATATTATCAAGAAGCTCAAACGGGCCTCCTTTTCCAATCGCAGTTCTGACTTTATCAATAATTTCACTTGCTTTTTCGGGTCCAACGGCTTCTTCAAGCACCATGCGAGCGTAACCTTCACCGCCTTTATTCATACAGTCATTAGCAAGGCTCATCTGGTATGCCTCTTCATACACTGAGAGACGTGCTTCACGGGAAATATGCTTCAGTCGTGAAATCTCAACGGATATTCGTTCGATCTCTTCATCCGATAGATCTTTGAACACTTTTGCCGCGCCGCGGGCGCCAAGAGATATCAAAAGTACTGCGGCCTTTTGAAGGTTAGTCAGTTTTGAGCTACTCATTGTTTTATTAACCTTTGTTATTTATTATCAGCCAACCATGATTTTAAAATCTGAACGACATTGTCAGGATGATCCTGAGCAACCTTGCTGATTGCTTTATGATACATTAAACTTTTTTGCCGCATTTCCATATCGACACGCGGAAGCTGAATATCAAATGTTGGTTCTTCTCCATCCTCAAGAGTGGGGAGTTCGTTCTGTTTCTTTGAAGAAACAATCCCGTCATCAATTCGTGAATTTTTCATAAGTTTAAGAAAGATTACCAGCAATATGATAATTACCGCGACCACTGATAAATGCTTTACTATGGTCATAATAAAATCCGTCCGTCGGATGCTCATCAGGTTTGAATCCTTAGCCGTATCAGACTGCTGGAAAACAATCTCTTTCACTGTCACGAGATCGTTTCGTTTTTCATCATAGCCGATAGCGCTTTTTATGACATCTTCCAACTGCTGCATCTCCTGTGCATCCCGGTTAATATAATTACCTTCAGCATCGCGTAACTTACGTAAAAATACAGCGGCAGACACCTTCTTAAGGTCACCCGCGGCCTGTATTTTTGTTTGAACTTTACGGTCTATTTCATAGGTGTTCTGTATTGTTTCCTTTTGCGCACTGTTTTCATCAGCGGGAACAGTTTCTTCGTTGGACAAATTAGATGGTGTGCCTGCCGCTCCGGCAGTATTACGCCCGAATTTCTTTTCCGACATAATCTGTTCAGACCGGACGACAGCGCTTTCCGGATCGAATTTTTCTTCAGTGACTTCAAGCTGATCGAAATTAAGGTCAACGCTTACCCTGACGATAGCGTTATCCAACCCCATAGCCGCTTCCAGCATAGACTGTACTTTTGTCGATAGGTGATGCTCGATATTTTTCCTCATTTCAAGCTGTTTTGCGTTGAGAGTATCAAGCGAATCAGACTCCGCAGTCTTTGAAAGTATATTGCCGTACTGGTCAATAATGGTGATATTATTCGGTTCCAGCCCTTCAACAGCGCTTGCAGTCAGGTAACGTATAGCATTAACCTGTTCACCCGTAAGCACAGCTCCGGGTTTCAACGTGATTGCAATTGAAGACGTCGCCTCTTTTTGATCCGCTTCAAAAAGCTCGTCTTCAGGCAGAACAATGTGTACCCGTGCTCCCGCCACTTCTTCCAGTTGTGTAATGGTGCGGGCAACTTCACCTTGAATTGCACGAATATAATTCATCTTTTGTACAAAGTCGGTAATACCGATATTGGTTTTGTCGAATATTTCAAATCCAATACCTTTTCCAACGCGCGGTATGCCTTCACCAGCCAATTCAAGGCGAAGATCATATACCTGATTTGCCGGTACATAAATTGATGTTCCGTTGTTCTTTAATGTATAGGGTATTTTTGAATCACGCAATTTTTCTACAACAATAGAGGCATCTGTCTGCTCCATACGAGAATACAATAGTGCATACTGAGGCTTACTTGACCAGACAAAAATTCCGATTAACAGGCCGAAAACCATCAATACCACTATTGCCAGTGATATACGTTGATTGATACCGAGTTTGCTCCAGATGCTTTTCGCGTATTGAAGATACTCAGCTAGAAACAGTTTCACCCTATGTGCCTCCCATAAATGAATTTCGTGAACATCGCTTAACTTGATGTTTAGTACTTCAGCATTTTTTATACCAGTGCGCTTTTTTAATATAATCGGTATGAATAATATGTCTGATTCCGATTATTATCAGAAAAAGAATAGCTATAATCAGTAATTTCAGGTGTGCACATTGTCCTAATTTGCAACACTTCCTGTCAGAACCTGAGCAGGAATAAACACACATAATGTTCAGGAAGAAAAGACATCTGCGGATATATCCTCATTTCTGTCAAAAAAAAGAAAGGCAGTCTTATAATGACTGCCTGATAACGACATTTTCAGATATAGAATGCTAATTAATTAAACGGGCGTTTTAATGATTTCTTTATATGCCCCGATGAGTTTGTTGCGTATTTCCATCATCATTTTGAAAGCCACGTCAGCTTCACCCATGGCAATCATAACCTGATGAACATCTTTTACTTCACCGGTAGCGAGCTTCTGCACGGATTGTTCCGCCGAATTCTGCAATTTACTCACATCGGAAATGACATCTGTAAGAACACTGGAAAACGACTTTTCGTTTTGCCCCGGAGCAACAGGTTTGCCGATACGCGGTATTTCCGGGATAATCGGTCCGGCAATTGGTTTTATCGGGCTCAGATCAGCCATAGTTTAAGAACTCCCTTCTTATTGCCCCATTTCCAACGCTTTAATTGCCATCGACTTTGCCGCATTAAACGCCGCAACGTTCGCTTCATACGCTCTGGTAGCGGTAATCATATCGACCATTTCCTCAACGGGATTAACATTAGGGAAACTGACAAACCCGTCTTTGTCGGCGTCGGGATGTGAAGGATCATACACTCGCTTGAATGGTGCTTTGCTCTCAATGATCCTGTCAACAGCCACACCCTGTCCTTCCTGATTTGAAACATCAACTGTATCAGCGAGAACCTCTTTGAACAAAACCATTTTTCGCGAATACGGTTCTTGTCCCGGCCCATTGGTTGTGTTTGCGTTAGCAAGGTTATTTGAGATAATATTCATTCTCATCCGTTCAGCGCTTAAACCGGAAGCGCTAATATGAAATGAAGAAAAGGTATCAGACATCTTCAATCCTCCTCTCGTGCCCTATTAACCTGGTAAGTGCATTGCATTAACAAGGCTGTCGAATCTTTTTTTCATGAACTGAGCGTAGAGTTTGTACAGTATAGTATTTTCAGCCATTTGTGCCAGTTCAATGTTCAGGTCAACATTGTTTCCGTCATGACGTACCGGCGTGACATTCGGTTTTACGACGTCGGCCGTGATATCATCTATCTGCGCACTATCACTGGAATCAAGAGCGGAAATCAACTGCTGTTCGAAACTTAACTCACTCCGTTTAAAGCCAGGAGTATTCACATTTGCGATATTGTTTGCGATTAAATCGTGCCGCTGGGTAGACAGATCCATCATTTTCTTTAATAATGAATGGGTCTGACTGTCGAATATTGATAACACAGCTATATACCTCCAATTATTCAGCCGAATAATAAGCAAATAGTATTCCCGCTATCAACAAAAGTCATTTATGCCAGAAAACAACTCCCCTTTGCAATTTAAATACCTGCAAAAAGCAATTGTTGTTAAGTTCAAAAAGAATGTAAATTGAAACATTTTTACCGGGTTGAGAGGAATAAATTGCCAAAACAGGCAGTTTTTTCCTACTCGCTGATAAATGAATCGAAATGCTCTGATTTAGAATATGTAACTTTTCCATCAAAAGATGTGGCAATAATAAACGCTTCCAAGTCAGGGTGCTGATTTATTAGTTCTAATCCTTTTTCAGGACCAAGAACCATCAGGGCAGTAGCCCATGCGTCAGCACGAGCGGCAGTATCGGCAATTACAGTGGAGCTTAAAATAGTTTCCACGGGCATACCTGTTTCAGGATAAAATATTTGTGAATAATGTTTACCGTCAATCGTATAGAATCTCTCATAATTCCCCGAGGTAACAACAGATTGATTAGTAATGCGCAGTTTATTCAGTATGTCGGATGTATTAATAGGATCACGCACGCCAATTATCCATGCTTCACGGCGTGGCGGATGCCCCGAACAATAAATATCGCCGCCAGCATCAACCATAAAATGTTGAATACCAGCCTTCTTTAAAGACTGAGAAGCAAGGTCGACGGCATAGCCTTTTGCCACTCCGCCAAGGACGATTTGCATATCTGCCTTGCCAAACGACACGGATGTCTCTCTGCCGTTTAAAGCAATGTGCGTCCATCCAACAGTATTCAATGCCGCATTCAAATCACGCTGGTCGGGGAAACTATTATTCTCCCCTGCCTGTTTCCAAAGATCCATCAGCGGCTTTATCGTCACATCAAAAGCGCCGTCGGTTTCTCTATACACAATATCAGATATGTTCAGAACCTCGTATAAAAGCTCCGAAACTGGATATGTTCCGGGTTTAGGTGAATTGTTCAGGATTGTCAGTTCACTATTCACTTTGTAGGTTGACATCAGCCGGTCAATCTCCTGCATTTCACGAAATGCCGCAGTTATACTTTCCTGCAAATGCCCATGATTATAATGATACCCGGTAATGGTAACATATGTGCCCATGATAAAACGGGTTTCCTTAAGATACTGTCCATGCTCGTTATGCGACAGTTTTAATACAAATATTCCGACAAGAAAAATAACTATAACAGCAATGACTATAATTTTTCGTGTTTGATATTCATGACTCATCGATCATCTCTTTTCATGGGAAGTTATATACAACATACTCATCAGAAACCATTCTCGCTACCGATGGTTTCTGTCCGATAGACTGAAGCACACTCCGGATTCGCGCGTCGTATTCAGGTGCAGACAGCAGTAATAACGGACGTTCAAGTTCCTGAATGAACGACCGGAGTTTTCTATCTTGAACACAATAAAAAACTTTCTGATCAGAATAAAAACGGATCGAAGGAAAAGATGTTCCCTGAAAAACAACAACCTCTTTGGTTTCTGGAAAGTCCCGCCTGATAAGTGCACATAGACTTTTGGCTTCCGGATTCAGGTCGAGTGAGATATATCCCCTGCTGAAAAGCATATGACCAGCAACAACGCATACAGCCGCCGCAATAATCCCGGAACGAATCTTTTCTTTTTGCACTACGCGGGTTATACAATATCCTGTCCCAAGAGCCAATGCCGGATACGCAGGCATAATATACCAGTGCAGTTTTGTGGTGGCAACGCTAAATAACCCAAGAACTATAATTGTCCAGACGCTCAAAAAAAGCGCGTTTTCATCTTTATTCCTTTTATACAGCCATAGTAAATATCCAACTGCAGGAAAAAAGAGAAAAACCCACGGCCTCGATTTGCGGAACATAAGGGTCAGATAAAAAAATAGCGGCCCTCCATGCCCGCATACAGGCGAATCGACAAAAGCTACTGTTTTGGCAAACATGAAATGAGCTATAAATAAATCTCCATTATGACTAACCTGATAAAGTACCCACGGTGCGCAAAACGCAATACATACAAGATGCCCCAACCACCACCACAAAGAGCGGAATGTCGCCCTGTATGGGGAAAAGAGCATAAGAACAGCCTGTATGATCGGAGCGTAGAGACCTACTGTCCATTTTGTCATTACAGCACATCCGGTAAATAGTCCGGACAACAGGTAACACCAGTTTTTTTTCCGTCCATGATAAAAAAAATACAATGATGCCGTTATAAAAAACGCCACAGGTACGTCAAGCTGTCCCATTTTGCCTACACGTATAAAGTGCGGTGTCCCGAGCAGAATCAACGCGCCAATGATGCCTGTATACACAGATCCTGTTTGAGATCCCCACGCCAAAACCAAAAGTATGCTCAGCCAGCATAATACCGCTGAAGAGATACGCGCCTGCCATTCGCCTACTCCGAACAAATCGTAAACAATCGCTGTCGCCCAGATCATTAATGGAGGTTTATCAATCCACGGCTGTCCGTTCCAGCGAAGGTTCATCCAGTCTGAATGAACGGTGTTTTCACGGGAAACCTGAGCGTAAACTGCTTCATCCCAGTCTCTAAGACTGCCGTCCAACCCAAAAAATATAGTAACCGCACTAAAAATAACACAAAAAGATAACAGTATGGCCTTCAGCATATAACTCCTTGAGTAACTATGAAGTGCCATTGTAACGAGATAACAGGATGCGGGCAATAAAAATTTCAGTAAAGAAAACAGCTAATAACTGGATCTATTGAAGAAACTTTCGAATCAGGAGACACAAAAAAAACTCCGTTTCCCTCAATGAGAAACGGAGCCGTCAAAGTGTTTTTATTTTTATTTTTTAACTGGCTACTAACACCATATATTCGTCGGGTATTTCCTGATTCTGGCGGTATTCATTCAATTTGTTCCGCAAGGTGCGTATACTGATTTGCAGAACATCCGCAGTTCTAGTTTTATTCCAGCAATTTGATTTCAGTGTTTCAAAAATCAGCATTTTTTCCATTTCCCGGACTGTAGTGCCTACCTGAACGCCTGCCTGCTGTTTATCGTGAGAATACGTTGTCGCCAATGTTTCGCCAGTGCCGATCTCATCAGGCATGATGATTGTATCGCGCCTCATAACGACAGATCGTTCAATTACGTTTTCCAGTTCACGAACATTACCCGGCCATGAGTAGCTTTTCAACTTATCCAGTACGGCTTGTTTTAAATTGAACGAAGGAACACCATTTTCCTTACAGTATTTGTCAACGAAATACTGAGCCAGTTCCTCGATATCATCAGGACGCTCTCGCAATGGTGGAAGAACAATCGGCACTACGTTAAGACGATAATACAAATCCTCGCGAAATTCACCAGCTCTGACAGCCTGTATCAGGTTACGGTTGGTTGTAGCGATAATTCGCACATCGACCTTAATGGATTTCTCTCCGCCGACACGTTCAAACTCACGTTCCTGTATAACCCGCAGGAGTTTTGCCTGAAGGCTCGGAGGAATTTCGGATATTTCATCAAGGAGGATTGTGCCGCCATTGGCAAGTTCAAACCGCCCAAGCCGTTTATTATGCGCTCCTGTAAACGCGCCCTTTTCATGTCCAAACAATTCACTTTCCATCAGATTTTCAGGCATTGCGGCACAGTTTAGTCTGATAAAGGGCCCATTCGCCCGGTCACTGGCTTTATGCACAGCGTGAGCAATCATTTCCTTACCAGTACCGCTTTCGCCCTGTATCAGGACTGTCGCGCGTGAGGCGGCGACTGTTTCGACCGTATCAAGAATCTGCTGAAAACAACCACTGGTTCCGATGACATCATTAAACCGGTATTTGTCATTCAGCTCTTTTTTAAGGTACGTATTCTCGTTGATAAGCCGCTTACGCTCCTGAACCTTCTTCAAGATAAGCTCAATCTGGTCAATTGAAAACGGTTTCAGGATATAATCGAACGCACCGACCTTCATGGCTTCCACAGCTGTTTCGATAGTGCCGTACGCTGTCATCACAATGACTTCAGCCGCCGGGTATTGTCCCTTAACCCGTTTCAGCACTTCAATACCGTTCATCTGAGGCATATTGATGTCAGTAAACACCATGTCGTACTCAGTATCTTCCAGCAGGTCAATAGCATCAAACCCATTTTTAGCGCTGTCAACAGTGATACCCAACCGTTCCAGTGTTTCCTCAAGAAACCGTCGCATCAGAATTTCATCATCAACGATTAATACTCTGTCTATGGTCATATTACAGCCCCCTCCTGTATTTCTGCATGACCGGGGAGGTATACGGTAATAAATGTTCCACGACCCGATTCTGTCCGCACCCCGATTTTTCCACCATGTTCTTCAACGATTTTATATACTGTCGATAATCCAAGTCCCGTCCCGTTCTCTTTTGAAGTAAAGAAGGGATAAAATATTTTATCCTGAACGCTCGCGGGTATGCCTTCTCCATTATCAACAACGCTTAACGCATGCCAGTAGTGAATATCCGGCGGCACGCCATTATACATGTGATTTAAACTGTATGGATAAAAGAACTCATCGTCATCCCCATTCAGGTCACGACAAAAATAGAGGAGCGATGAATCAACGGATTGTTTAATAGGGCCCCGAACATCATAGACGAGCCGGACTTTACCCTGCGGTTTTACTGCCTGCATACTGTTCATGATAAGATTCCATATAACCTGCTGAACAAGTATGCGGTCAGCATACATCAGATTAATTTCACGGCAAACTTTTTCAATACCAAAAGAAACCGGGTATTCAATCCCCGCATTGGAACTCATCAGCGATATTTCGCGCAGGATGTGATCAATTTTAAAGTAATTCTTCGTGCAATACACAGGACGGGCGTAATCAAGAAGGCTGGTCACAATATGGTTCACACTCCTGACCCCGTCAATAATATATTGCGCAAGGGGACGGTTACTTTCGTCATTTTCCAAAACCCGCGCCAGAAGAGAAGCAAACCCTTCAATTCCGCCGAGCGGGTTGCGTATTTCATGGGCTACCCGCGCCGCCATTTCGCCCAGAGACGCAAGACGGTCAGCCCGCCGCGCTTTTTCCTCAAGGCGTTTAATTTCACGCAAATCTCTGATTAAAAGCATATAGCCAATAGCAATATTATTACTTGCCTTTATGGCTGAGACACTTACGCCTGCAATAATTTTCAGTGAGGATGATGACAGTATCTCTGTTTCGTGCTCATTTATGACAGAAGCATCTGCAACACTCTGGAATAGAAGATCAACTGAGAAGTTTTCCATTTTCAGTACTGATTCCACTGTCTGTCCGATGTAGTCATTTCCGCAAACATCAAGCAAATTTTCCGCCGCTGTATTTATAAGGGTAATCCGCTTCCTGAGATCTACCGCTATAACAGCGGTAGACATACTCTGCAGAATATTTTCGAGATGCCCGCGAATATGATCAACTTCTTCGATTTTATGTTTAAGTTCAGCGTTTTTATGTTCGAGTTCAACATTAATATTCGAAAATTCTTCCTCGAGCTTGTTATACGCGTTGGTCAGGCGGTCAGTAGTGAGGGTAAAATATTTGAATGCATCCTCTAGTTGTGCGATAGGGGCTTCTAAAGTGTGAGTGTCATTCAGGTTATTTTGCATACGCCCCATACGCTTTCATTGCATAGTGAGTATTAACTGTCGGTTTATTTCCTGAACACACACATTCTCTGAGCATTTCCTCATTTGCAGAGTCCTGCGCTAATAATTTCCGCAATAATGACCCAATGTATTGAATCAGTCCTGAAATTTCCTCTTTCAATGAAACGGATATATCGTTAAAATCAATCTGGCACCGTTGTTCAGCTAATTGCTGTTCAATCACCTGTATCCGGGTAACCAGCGTGTTTTTAGTTTGAAGCACTTCAAGAACCCGTGCCATGGAAAAAGGTTTTGACTTTATTATACCCGACTCCCGATCAGACAGGATGAGTATCTGCTCATAAAGCGATTTCTGTGTATTGAGATGATCAATAAAAGCTACAATCGGAGTGTCTTTCCTTGTTATCATGGTAAAAGCCCTCTTATGAACAAACAGGAGTCCGTTCATTTGTCAATTTCTGTTTCAGCGAATAAGAGCAACTGATTGTGAACTGGTTTTCAATTATCGCACATCCCTTGAAATACGCACATTCATCGTTGCATTCCATGTGGTTGATAGTAGTGTTGATGCATGGGCAGTGAACTTTGTTTCGCTCAATAGTAACTTTCATCTAAATACTCTCCATTATGAATTATTTAGAGAACCTATCCTTCCATTGAATATTCTTCAAATCCCATGCGGCCTGTTGTGCAATGTCTATCTCGGGATACAGGGTTACGACCTTGTTATAATACACTTTTGAGTTGTCATAATCCCTTGTGTGTTCATAACATTTACCTATGTTATACAAAAGCCATGCCCGATCATGTGAGGAGAGCTCATAATTATCAATTTGCTGATAATATTGAGCCGCATTGCTATACATTTCGTGTTTAAAAAAAGCGTTTCCCAATGCATAAAGTGCTTTCTGCTTGATAGATCTGAAAAACGCTATTGTTTCAGGCGTAATAACTGTTTCGGTAGGCTGATCGGATACTTCAGTGTTTTTATTTTCAATAATACTGTTGACATTTGCTATACATTCTTCAAAATAAGGCACTGCAGATTCAAATTTTCCAACATCAATCAGAATCCTGCCGAGCATATATAGTGATTCGACAACAATTTGTGTATCGGCGGCCTGATGTTTCAAATGCAAAAATTTTTCAAAGGCGGACCGGTGCTCTTCCATATAATAATGCGACATGCCGACATAAAAAGTTATCTGGTCATCCATGGTTTTGTCATTAATCAGTTTAATGCGTTGAAATACTTCAATTGCAGAGGAATAATCCTTACGTTTATAATTCAGTTCGCCAAGCCGAAACAAAATCGTATTTTTTCTTTTGAAATGAAGCCGTTTGTTACTGAGCTCTGTGTAAATATCATACGCCAAGTCAGGCAGCGATAACTGCATATAACATTCCGCCAGTTTAAACAGCGCATCGTTCAATCCCGAATACGATGGATACTTTTTTATTGCTGTGTACAAAGTAATGGAAGCGTCTTTATAATTCTCTTCCTTGTACAATGAGTAGCCTAGAGCATAAAGTGCTTTTTCTTGGAAATCATTGTCATAGGAATGATCCTGGACAATCTGCTGATAAGATGCCTGTGCTTGTTTTAGTTCGCCGCTGAATTCGTAACATTCGCCCATAAGGAAAAGCGATTCAAAATAGAATTTGCTTTGCTTAAATCGTTCACTAACCTGTTTAAGATACCAGACCGCATCATAATACTGTTTTTTATTCATCATAGCATCAGCAATTCTGATATAACACTCTGCCCTTATATTGGGATCAGTGAAGAAGCCCGCGGCATTTTCATATGTCATGATACGCCGTTTGTCATCATTCAATTTACTATAACACTCTGCAATTTGTTTATAGGCAGGAAAATGAAGATCGCTCAGTGTATAATAATCCAGCACCTGATTAAAAATGGGTATAGCCTCTTCGAACTGATTTGCTTCCATCAGGCACATGCCCACATTAAAGCGCGCCTGTTGAGTATGCCCCTCTATTCCCTCAGCTTTTATGTAGTCTTTGTAATGCGACATCGCCTCCGTATAATTTTTCTTGAGAAAATAATGATTCGCCACATTATAAAGCGCCTTTGAGTAAAACTCTCCATCAGGAAATTCACGTATATAATACTCATACAGTACAATTGCCCGTTCCTGCAGGAACTTTCGTTTCGCGTTAGCCACAATATAATCAGGAATATCTTTAAAGATGAATTCTTCGCTGGTTATGGACACCAAACGTGTTTTTTTTGCGGATAATGACTGATCGAGAGAATCGTTGGACAGTTCCTGATGGTGTTCATGCGTGACACTCTCATCATCAGCATGAAGAGATACCTCCCTGCAGGTTATGAAGAAACATAAGACAAGTAGAGTTAATAATCGAACGGATTTAATCATTGATATATGATTGTTTCCTTTTCAGATTCCTGCATAAACGAATTAGCCAATTGAAACACTGCTAAAGAAAACTGTTTTTCCGATACCGCCGTGTTCAACACCACCTGCAGTGTTTCGCGCGCAAGCGAGAACTTGTTACGTTTTAAATATAAAGATGCCAAGTTCAATTGTGCATCAACACAATATTCCGAGTCAGGATATTTATTGATGAAATCCTTGTATAATGCAATTGCACTATCAATGCTCGATGTTTTAAAGTGGCAGTTGGCTATCTGAAACGATTTCCAAATCCGTGCCTGCTGGTCTTCGGAAAAACTCATTGCCACACCATAAAACTCCAGTGCCTGCACATAGCGATCCTGATTTTGAATTTCCTCTGAAGAATAAAGCAAATCCGCTATCCGGGTGAGAGCTTCCGCCGCAAAATACCGCTTCAGCGAATTACGCGCCGATTCTCTCAGCAGTATTATGGCGTTATCGTATAATCCTCTTTCGAGAAACTCTCCGGCTTCCGCTAAATCAAGTTCAAACTGTTCATAACTATATAGTTTAATTTGAGAAGAATCCAACAATGCCCCGTTTTTATAACGGATATAATAAAGAGTAGGCAGCGTCACAGCACACAACATGACTACCAGCACGAGTATACCAATAGCATGATACATCAACTGTTTATTAAACTTATTCTGAAGTGGAATTTGTATCTTCATGAGGTTTTATACTCCAAAGCAGGCGTTTTTCAACCGCGCTGACACTTGCGCCAAAACTATTTACAGCATCGCCGGGGTTATCGTATATATCTATAATCTTCGCAAGTCCGCATATATCAAAAATACCGCGTACCTCCGGTTTCAGACCGCATAGTTTCAGGTCTCCGCCCTGTTTGCGTAATGCATCCATCGCCTTGCCGACAGCGCCTAATCCCCTGCTGGTAATAAATTCTATCGCTGACAGATCCATCACAATACAGCACAGCCTTTCTTTAATCAGGATATTGACCTCATTTTGTATTTCCTGAACAGTATCAAGGATAACATCATCAAGGACATTTAAAATCACCGCTTTGTCATTTTTATTAACGCGTATACCCATGGCATCACTTCTCCGCACCAGAGTTTGCCAGCGTTTTCTCAAGAATGAGGCATGTTCCTTTGCCCGGCGCAGTATCAATACGGACAGAATCCATAAGATTTCTCATCAGGAATATCCCCCTGCCCCGGTCTTTTACCAATCCTGAATATGTTTCGCTATCAGGCGGAACATATGTTCCAAGATCAAAACCGACACCATAATCTTCTATATGAATTGCAAGCTTGGTATCATCATATGAAAAGAGTACACGTACATCCCCCGGATTTCGTTCAGGATATGCGAAATCAAGCGCATTAATCATTCCCTCATACAAAGCGGTTAACACTGCATGCCTGTCATTGTTTGCAACTGGTATGCCCCTCAGGACTTCTTCAGCGGCACATCGAACAAGTACCAGCGAGTCTTTATCACACGCACATACAACTTCTTTTTCTCGAACAAGTTCGCTATTAAGGCATACCGACAGGATGACTATATCATCATCAAGGGAAGAGCTGTTCTCTATAAATGTGCTGTAAAGATAATCAGCCAGCCGATAATGTTGTTGCTCTGCAGAATGGAGTACTACCGACTCAAGGATATCATAGGGATTCTGTCCGGTAAATTTATGTTCCACCGCCCGAATAAGCCCATCTGTAAAAAAAAGAAGTGTGTCCTGATTATTCAGTGATAAAGTAACTGGCTCGTATGACGGGTTATCAAATAAACCGATAAATGTCCCGTTTTCTGCGAGCGGCTTAAGTATTCCGTTCTGCTGGTAAAATAACGGACGTTCGTGTCCGGCATTAACATACTCCAATGTTCCGGACGTGATATCGAGTATACCGAGAAAAATAGTAATAGGAACAGTCGCTCCCTGACTTCGAATATGAGTATTAACACGAGTCAATATTTCGGACGGATTCTCGGAATGGCTCGCTTCAGAACGAATTAGGCTTTTCACCATTATCATGATGAAAGACCCGTCAACACCTTTTTCGCTGACATCCCCGATCGTAATCACGATCTTCCCATTTTCAACAGGAAAATAATCATAAAAATCAGCACCTATGCCTTCCAGAGGTATTGACTTAACATTTATAGATACCGCACCAGACAGGGATTCCCCACCGGAAAGAATTCGTTCCCTGATGTCGAGCGGCGCCTGAACAGGCTGAAAAAGAGCAGGTTTCGCAGTCATGTCAACGTTGAGCTCAGCAATCGCACGGCGAATGATTTGCTTGACTTCCTGTATATTAAAGGGTTTCTGAATATAATCAAAAGCCCCCAGCCGTACGGCTTCCACCGCGGAATCAAAAGTGCCATAGGCAGTAATGATAACCACCATAGTATCTGGTTTAATCGTTTTTACTTTTCCAAGTAACTCTATACCTGACATTCCAGGCATTTTCATATCGGTAAGAACAACATCAGCAGGCGCGTCTTTAAAAAGGTCGAGCCCATCTTCAGCACAATGTGCAGTTCTGACGTCATACCCGTCGTCAAGCAATGCTTCCTCAAGGGCAAAAACAATCGCTTTTTCATCATCAACTATCAAAATTCTGGACACAACAGATTCCTCATTCATTTGTCTGATCACGTATATCGTTGCCAGGCAATTCTTCAACAGGTTCCTGAATAACATTCCCTTCATTGTCAAATTGCTGGCCATATCCGGGAATCAGTTCATTTGCGAATTCCTGCATAACCTTATCAATATTTTCGGTCGAAATATTTACGTCACCTGCGTGAATACCTTTAATGTATTTTGATGCCTTATCAAGATCCAGCCCATCAGCTGTCCAGTCTTCGTATTCAAGTTCCGGGCGAGGTATTCTAAGCACCATTCCAGGATAGATGTAATCAGGGTCAGCAATCTTTTCCTGATTGGCATAGTAAATCTCCTGCCACTTGTAATTATTATCGTATATCTTGTTCCGGCCAGCTATCTTCCATAAACTGTCATTTTTCTTGACTTCGTAAAATGGAGGGTATTGCGACTCGCGTATAAGTTTCTTGCGCAAAATTGCCAGTTTTATATTGGTAAGTTTCTGTTCCAAGGCAACATACTTAAACTCAGCCTCAACCAGCCGTCGTTTCAGTTCGTCTATCGTTTCATCCCGTTTGGCCAGAAGTATTTTATACTCCTCGATCTGCTGGCTGAGCGTAGCGTTCATTTGTTCAAGTTCTTCCCGACGTTTTACTTCCCGAAAATATTGTTTTTTCAGCATACGAATTTCCGCAAGGGGAGAATCGACAGGCTGCTGTTCAGCCTCTATGCCATAAATCGGCGCGCCTTCCTCAAGATAACCTGAGGAAGCAGGAGCGGACTGTTGTTGAGATTCATCACCCATACCGAAATTGTCATCCTGCGACACAATATCAGAAGGCACGGCAAAAAAAACTGCGAAAAAACTTACCATCAATAGATAGGAATTTGATCTTTTCATACTTATTTTCACCTCATTTGTAAAAAGTAACAGTTGCAGTTGAAGCAATAATTATGCCACTAAATATTCACTCTTGCAGAAAAAGGTATGAAGCGCTAGAGACAAAGACCACCACCAAACGTGTATAGTTTTGCCACACGATTATGGTTAGGATGAGAGACTGCTATTTTTAAAGAACGGCTACCGTTCGAGATTGTATTTCTTGATTTTAGTATAAAGCGTTGTCCGGTTAATGCCAAGTTTCTTAGCTACGAGGTTTTTATTCCAGTTGTATTTAACAAGCACCTTTTGGATAAACCAGTTTTCCATATCGTCAAGTGTCCAGCTTTCATTAAATTCCGGTTCACCGTCGAAATCTGCGTCTGAAAGGGTTATTTCCTCCTCATCATCATCCAATCTCGCGGCAACAGAAGAAGCTGACGGCGTTATGCTCAGATGTTCAGGCAATAATACGTCTTCGCTTTCCAGCAAAATCGCCCGTTCAATAATATTACGCAATTCACGAACATTTCCAGGCCATGAGTATGATAGAAGCAGTTCTTCAGCCCGGGAATCTATATTGGTCACATTTTTGCCGAAATGTTTGTTAAAATGCTCAACAAACGATTTGGTGAGAAGAATAACATCGTCACCACGCTGGCGAAGCGGAGGGCAATAGATCGGAATAACATTCAAGCGATAGTATAAGTCTTCACGGTAATTGCCTTTTTCCACTTCTTTTAATAAATCCTTGTTGGTTGCGGCAACAATGCGTACATCAATATTGATATTTTTTGTGCCGCCAACCCGCTTAAAAAACTTTTCCTGCAGTACCCGCAGTAACTTCGCCTGCATAGAAAATTTCATATCGCCAATCTCGTCGAGAAACAAGGTTCCGCCGTTGGCAAGTTCAAAGAGTCCTTTTTTCTCTTTTTTTGCATCGGTAAAAGCGCCTTTTTCATGTCCGAACAGCTCGCTTTCAAGAAGCTCATCAGGAATGGAGGTACAGTTCACATCAATAAATGGTTTATCTTTGCGGTTACTGGCGTAATGAATAGCGCGTGCGACGAGTTCCTTTCCGCTTCCGCTTTCACCTTGAACCAGCACAGTGGTAGCACTGCTGTCTACAATTTTTTTTATGGTTTTTTTCATGTCTCGGATTGCCTTGGAATTACCAAGAATAGCATCCAGAGGATTCTGGACTTTCTGGCGCAACCGTTCAATTTCCTTGAACTGCTCAAGTTCGGTTTTGACTGAATCGAGCTGTTTAAGAACATCGACGTTTTTAAGCGTATTATTTACATCGATCTTAATTTTTTCAATATTCAGGGGTTTCTCGATAAAATTGACTGCCCCGATTTTGGTTGCCTGCACAGCAGTTGCCACATCAACATAAGCGCTCATCATAATGACGGGCAATTCCGGTACATGAGATTTTATCTGTTTTAATACTTTCAGTCCGTCAATATCAGGCAATTTCATGTCCAGCAGGACAATGTCAGGAGACGATTCTTTCACCTCGCGTATAGCCTCTTCTCCCCGTGTTGCAGTAAGAGTTCTGTATCCCGCATCTTGCATTGCTTCGCTCAGTGAAAATATTATTGATGACTCATCATCTACGATCAAAACAGTCGCAGGCATAAATAAGACCTCCACAATTCATATTTACTCGAAGGGCAAAAACGGTTGTTCTTCAGTATCAAGAGGTACAATTTTTACGGGCAGTTTCACCACCACGCGAGCTCCTCTTCCTTCGATGTTTTCCGCGGTAATTTTACCACGGTGCGTTTTAATAATATTTTTTGTTATGGTCAGACCAAGGCCTAACCCCTGTGTCTTTGTCGTTGTAAACGGTGTAAACAACTCCTGAAGAACTTCTTTTGGTATTCCTGACCCGGTATCCTGTATCACAATCTGAATCCAATCTTCGGAATTCACGGTTATTCGTTCGGAAACAACTGTTATCATGCCTCCTTCCGGCATTGCTCCCACACTGTTCATCATTATGTTGACCACTGCCTGCTTAAGCTGGTTCTCATCACATAATATGTCAGGAAGGTCACGGTCATATTCACGCACAACCTCAATATTTTGTTTCTGAATTTTTTTGTGGAGTAAATCAAGAGCGTGTTCCAGTATCTTATTGATATTAGATTGAAGAAAAGAGGCTTTAGAGGGACTCGCAAAATTGAGCAATTCTTTAATGATTCGATTAATACGGTCGATCTCTTCCAGAATAACTGTAACGAATCGCTGTCTCCGGTCGTCCGCTTCAAACTTCCCTGCAAGAACCTGTGCGGTAGCGCTTATTCCTGCCAGCGGGTTGCGTATCTCATGAGCTATGCTTGCGGACAATTTTGAGAGCGTAGACATTTTATTGAGTTCTTTTTTGAATCTCTGATCAGATTCGTAATCCTCGTATTCTCTAAAAATTCCGATGACGCCAAGGATTTCACCAGCCATATTTTTCAGTAGCGATGCAGTGCCCCCCACGGCTATTTCAATGCCGTCTTTTCGCATCATGACTATTTTTGTCCGCATCGACTGAGCGCCGGTGGTTAAAGTAAAGGACAACCAGTTCTGGTCACGGTCAATTTCCCTGAACAACATGCCGCACTGCTGTCCAATGAGTTCCACAGGACGGTAGCCTAAGATCATCTCAGCGGCATGATTAATAAACCGCACTACGGAATCCTTATCTATCACAATTATGCCGCTGACGATATTATTCAGTACAAGATCATTAAACTGCTGAATGAGGGGCTGGTTATATGAATCGGAACGAACCACAGTTTTTAATGCATCAACAACTGATGTAATCACTGCCTGCGTGGAAAGAGCAGGGGGCGTTTCCATAGATGCAATGAGAACATAAAAAAACTCATCTCCGACAATTTTGAGAGCGTATACTTCGGGCATACCTGTATTGTCCCATTGAGAAAACGAATCGTTCAGCTCCGGGCACGTATTGTCAGTCAGATAGTTTTTTATACTTTGAAGTTCAATATCCTGATACCCTGTCCGGTAATCAATAACTATCCCTGAGTTTATGTACACTTTAATACCGGCTAATTTCTTGATACCAAGTGCATTGACCAGAACTGAACATAAATTCTGCTCTATCGATGCATGTTGGCCGCCAGAAGATGACATTGATTCAAGCTGATTGAGAAAATCAAAAACCATTACGCCATCATCTTTACGCTGCACAGTAACTCCTTATTTCCAAATTACCCTTACAAAGACAAGATACTAAAACAAAATCTGGAATTTGCGGAAAAGTTTCTAAATTTCGCTTTTCAGATATCATCACGATGAGCGTTAGCGGCGTGGTGATCTCAAAATGAATAGAACTGAAATTGCCACAGTCCCTTCGGGCTTCACAATGCCATTCTTTTGTGACTTTCTACCGCTCCCAATTTGTTTAAAAAAACAACAAGTAACATTCATACACAATATCTCTGGGAAAGTAAACAGAAAAATAGTGGGATGGAGAACTAACTATCCTTGGTCGAATCCTGCATAGAGGAATAAATGCGCTCCAGTTCGACATTAGCGATTTCCAGTTCCTCGCTGAGCGTGTTAATGCGCTCTTCAAGATCCTTGTTTGTCTCGGTAAGTTTTTTATTGGCTTCCTTGAGGGTGAGGTTTTCCATCTCCAGCAGAGAATTGATCTCGCTAAATGCCATTTCTATATCTTCATCAGGTTCATCAGTGGAATTTAACGTTTCAAGGTGTTCCTTGTAGAGGCAGATTTCAGCCTCCTTGGTCTGTATAATCGATATCAATTCGGAAGCTTTTTTCCTAAATTCATCTTCAAGAATCCTGAAGTTTTTTGTCTGGCAAAATAACTGTAATTTAGAAGAGATGGAATCCGGCAGGAAATCCAGTACTTTTTCCATATACTCAATGAAACGATAGCCCAAACTGTATTTTTTATTGGCAAGCTTAAACAGCCCGCTGAAAGAAAATATCCATAATACAAGCCCAAGATGAACTGCAATACCGATGTATATGTTGAAGGTAAATATTCCGACCGGGTTAAACATTATACCAGATATGTAGTAGAACACCATATTGAACAAAAATACGCAAAGCAAAGCGAGGTTAATACCGTTAAAGGAATACGTCCATGTAAGAATCGGATACATAAGGATGATCGCATTAAGCGAACTCCCCTGAATAAATATAAGCAATGTAATTATGCCTGTGTCAAAAATAGCCAGCGCCCCACGAAGGTAATTTTTTACAATCGGCCTAAGGTTCTGAGCTAAAAGCAAGTAAAAATTTGAGGCAAGAGCAATAAAAATAATACTGACCGACGCCATAAAACGAATGTAATCAGGGTAGTCAACAGTCAACAAAATGCCGAGCAGCAGCATATACGCAGTAAAACGCCCCACCACAGTAGTTATTGTCGTGTTACAAAAAAGCTTATTCGAGTTAAGCTCCTGCGGAGAAGACTGTTTTTCTGCCGATTTATTGACCGGCTTTTTAACTTTAGCCTTTATTTTTTTTTCTTTTGCTGTTGAATCAGTCTGTTTCTGTTCCGCCATTTAGTCACATTCCCGGTTCAGAGGCACCTACAAACTGTTATGCCAGATCTTCCTGAATCGTAAAAATCCTGTCCATTTTTGTTAACCGGAATAATCCTTTAATAAACCCTGAAGGCTTAACAATAACCAGTTCGACCTCATTTTTGCGTGCTTGCTTCAGTATACTGATAAGCGAACCAAGCCCGGACGTATCCATGTAGTCAACGTGCTCAAAATCAAGATATACTTTTTTTGCTCCGCTTTCGTAACCTTCTTTGATTTCCTGTTTTAGCTGTGATGAACTTTCAAGATTAATTTTCCCTGCAATCCTGTAAACCAACGCTGTGCCTGACAGTTCTTCGGACGTAATTTTCATTTGATCCTCCTGCTACGGTTTATATTTTAATAAAACTAAAGCTTTATCATCATGAAAATCGGATGTGCCTAAAAAGCCATCGATTTCAGCAAAAACCGATGATTTAATATCAGATATAGCGTTACCCGCCTGATGACGTATAATTGCATACAAGGTATCCTTCCCAAACAAGGCATCCGGCCGTGTATGAGACTCTGTGATGCCATCCGTATAAAAAACAACGAGGTCTTGCGGCATCAATGAAAACGCCTGCTCGCGATAATACGTTTTATGTGATACTCCAAGAACAGCTCCGCCTTCTTTCAATTCGGTAAAGGAATCATCAGACGCACGATACACAGCGGGGTAGCAGTGCCCGGCATTTGTGTAGGTAATGACCTTTTCTTTCAGGTCAACCACACTACAAAAAACAGATACATACATCCCCCACATCTTTTTGAAATCCTGATGAAGCAGGTAATTCAATCTGGAAACCACTGAACGGGGCGAAATACTCGTATTCATCAGCGCACGCCACATCCCTCGAATCTGAGTCATCATTAACGCCGCAGGTATACCTCGGGTTGCCACGTCGCCTATTATAAAGCCAAGTTTATGTTTACTAATACGAAAAAAGTCGAAAAAGTCACCGCCTATTTCTCGTGCAGGCTGGTATTCCGCATCAAATTCAAAACCGGATATGCATGGAATCTTCTTTGGTAAAAGCCCCAGCTGAATATTGTGGGCAATTTTTAATTCGCGGTCAAGCCTGCTTCCCTGCTGCCATAAATTAAGAGCCTGAAGCTGTTCCTGCATCCCGCATATTCTCTGATTCAACAATTTAAACTCATTATGAATAGCAGACCGCCTTCTCACGGCTTTCTTTTTCCAATAATGTTCGCGCTTTTTCTGCAACATGCCAAGCAGGTCTTTGCGAAACAAATCGTACCATGTCAGAATGCATTGTGAAAACTTTTCCGGCGACGAGGGAATAATGCGCACATCATAAAAATCGCCGCTTAGGAGGGTTACCGCTTCTTCAGGGTCGATATTGTCAAAAACACCGAATACCGCTCTTACGGCAGGCTCTATTCGTGTTGTCAACTCCCGTAATTTTGAAAGATAGGACTGACGGGGAAAGGGCGAATATATTATGACCATATCATAAGCGCCTTCCGGCGTCTCTGTAATAAGAGGATTCCATTTGAATACATCTATACGGGAAAGCCGATTATTTAAAAACGAAACTTTCCGCATCTCTTCCCCGGGTTTAAACGACACAACCAGAACACGTAAAGTATCCTGGCAATTCATCTGGGAATGAGTATATTGCGTATTAATCATACTGGCATAAAATCTCTATTTTATTTCCGCAGGGGCATATAACTTCAATAGAAGTCAATACATCTCCGTTTTTTCTAAGTATTACTTCCGCGTCGGTTATTGTTTTTTTGTTCAGTGATTTATTAACATTAAAGGGCGTTTCCTCAAAAATGACGCAATCTTTTTTCACTATTTTCTGCATCTGCTCAAATTTGCTTTTTTCGGCCGATTTCTGAACTGTTAAATTTTGCTTTTTTACAATGTGGTCCATATAACTTGCGTTTCCTTAAAAATTATTCTGAGCGATGATGAACGGCTTTTTCCTTCTGCGACCGTTTATCCTCAACAATATGACGAATACGTTTTTCAATATCAACCAGACGTGATGTTTTAGCCACAAACCCGCTTACTCCCGGCTGTCTAACGACATCGGTCTGTTCGCCCGAGGTAACCAGCATTACAACAGGAATGGAGTTCAGATTCTTATCCCTTTTCATCTCCTGAAATAGTGATATTCCATCCTTTACCGGCAAAACGGGATCCATGATAATAATATCAGGACGCTCCTGCTGGACTTTATCAAGCCCGTCCAGTCCATTTGCGGCGACGAATACCTTATAATCAAACATTCGCAGAAATGTTGAAAGGTGCCTTTGGTACTTCGGTTCGTTATCTACCAGTAAAACTTTTGCCCAGCCCATTATTTCATCCTAATATTTGACTATTTCTTCATATCTAGTTTTCGGCACTTTGAGATAAAAATTTATCCCTTCCAGTGCAAATCCGATTTCTTTTTCCGAGACAGACGGACATATGAATCCAACACCTTCTTTCCATTTGATGCCTGATGAAGCAGGATATTCACTTTCTGTCTGCGGCACATAGTTTTGTGCAAACTTTTATGTTCATCTTTGATGATTCTGCCGGTTAACGTGTCAATTTCCGACAACACCTCGGCAATATCAGGATGTTTCAATGAGCCTCTGCTTAATTGACTATTAAGCGTCTTGTAGAGTTCACGAATCCTGCGTATAAGTTCATCTTTCCGTTCAAGCAATGTATTCAATTGAGCAGCATTTCCCTGAACAATTTCACGCGACTGCTCTTCACCGATCGCGGCAATATGCTCGAGACAATATTTTATTTCAAGGAGAAGGCGTAGCTGATCATTCATGACTGTGTTTCCTATTTTAATAACCATTTGTGTTCCGGATCGGTATATGGATTCAACCTGCGCGCGCTGCCTGCAAGAAGCCAGAAATAGTACAGGTCATACCCGGGTGATGCCGCGACAGGATGGTAGCCGAACGGTATCATAACCACAGAATGGTCTTTTATCACGTACGCCCGGTCGAAATTACGTTCAGGCGAATATATTCTCTGAAATCCGAATCCATTTTCAGGGTACAGGCGATAGTAATATACTTCTTCCAGGCGATCCTCACCGGTTCTGTCAGTATCATGTTTATGCGGCGGAAAACTTGACCAATTCCCTGCCGGGTTAAATGTCTCGCCGGCAATAATGCGATGAGCCGGAAAATCGGATGGGAAAATGTCATGCACTGAACGCTTATACGCTCCGGAACCAACAGTTTTCACTCTGACGTCTCCGGGGGTAACCACCGCGAAAGGATGCCGGACACTGCACATAACACCACAGACAAGCGCTTCGCATCCGGATTCAGTACGTATCACTGCGCTTTCACCAAGCGGAACATATGCCGCCCACGCCTTATCAAGAAAAACATTCCTGCGAGGGCCAAGCATAGATTCATATCCATCGCAAAATATACTCATTGCCCCAGAGAGCAATATAATTGCCTGTTCATGTGCCGTACTGCCAGCAAGATGATATTCTTCACCCGTCCGGAGTAAAAGATACGAAAACCGTATCATTCGCACTATATCCTGACGATTATCAACAAAACGGGTCAGCCCCTCTTTTTTCTGTTTGAAGATAGAAAAGTCCACCATTCTCCTCCTGAATGCATGACGGTTTATTCATGTTAAAACTATTTATTTACAGAGCAACCCGCATCTTATTCATTGAAAGACGATTACTGGTACACGAGGGAATAATGCCGATAGTTGCGAGCAGTTTTCTGATTTCTGATTTTGTCATCAGGTCAACAATATTTGATTTATATGCTGAAACAATGGACGGTATGACGGCATCCGTTTCATGCTGTTCCCGCAGGCGTGATGATAAAATAAACATATCATCCCGCTCAACGGCAAGTTTTGCTTCTTCAGCGCTGAGCAGTTCTTCATACTTTTTCTCGCCGGGACGGCTCCCTATAATATGGATCGGCACATCAGAGGGTTTCAACCCAGCCATAGGAGCCAGCTCCTCAACCATCACTTCTGCAAGGTCAATCAATCGTAACGCAGGCATTTTAAGAATAAAAATTTCACCGCCGAAGGCAATACGGGTAGCTTCAAAAACCAGTTTGATTGCCTGTGGTATAGTCATCATAAACCGCGTCATTTCAGGGTCAGTAACAGTGACCGGGCCGCCGGACAGAATTTGACGGCAAAACAGAGGAATCACCGACCCGCGTGAATTCATTACGTTTCCGAACCGTACTGAAGCGAAAATGGTATCCGGCTCACACTGAAAAAAGTTAGCCGCCGCCACCAGTCGTTCGGCAAGAAGTTTGGTTGCTCCCATTACATTGGTCGGACTGCATGCTTTGTCGGTACTGATGGATATAACTTTTTCCACTCCTTCTTCAGCGGCGACCTCTATAAGATTTTGAGTCCCAATAACATTGGTTTTTACCGCTTCAAACGGATTATATTCGCATGCAGGAACATGCTTCAAAGCCGCCGCATGAAAAACGTAATCAATCCCCTTCATGGATTTGGCCAGACGCGCTTTTTCCCTGACGTCACCCACGAGATAACGAATATTTTTGTGTTTGGATAACTCGTGCTGTAACTCGAACTGTTCCGATTCACCACGCGAATATATACGAATAACATCAGGCTTGGATTTCAGCAGTGTGCGTACAATCTCACTTCCTATCGATCCGGCACCGCCGGTGACCAAAATTTTCTTACCGGCAAACAAGTCATCCATTATCTCAACTCCTTAAGGCAACAGCCTACTCGATTTTGTCCCATGTTATCGGTTCATGGTTCCCCATAGAGACACGCGCTTTTCTCCCAACAACATCTCGTATGTAAGCAGGTTTTATACCTATTTCAGGTTTCAGCGCTATTATTTTATCTTCCGTTATAACTTCACCTTGCCGTATAGTTCCTTTAATGCGCAGGCTTCGGCGGCTGGGCACAACGCCTTCCTGCTCCGATACGCCAGGGCGCTTAATACCATCACCAAGAAGAACTTTCAGGTGCGCTACGTCATCAATAAACCATTTCAGCTGGTCACTGGTGGCTGAAATACGCTGATCCGGCCCATGCCAGTCAACATCAAGCGTAAAATGTTTTTCTATAACCATGGCGCCAAGACAGCAGGCAACAAAACAGGCAGTCATGCCTTCACAATGGTCGGAATATCCTACCGGATGGGGAAAATGTTCCTGCAATGTTCGTATTGAAAGGAGGTTTATATCAGAATCAGGCGGAGGGTAACTGCTGACGCAATGAAGCAATACGATATCAGTGTTACCAGCTTTATAGCAGGTTTCCACAGCGTCTTCAACCTCGCGTAAAGTTCCCATTCCTGTTGATAATATAACCGGTTTCCCTTTTTTCGCTACATGATGGATTAACGGCAGATGAGTTAAATCGCTGGAGGCAATCTTAAATGCCGGCACACCGCATGCGTCAATAAAATCAGCTGTTTTTTCATCGAATACAGAAGTCAGGAGAACAATATCTTCATCAAGCGCATACGAAAACAGTTCCATATGTGCCTCATCGCTTATTTCCAAAGCTTTATACATATCATAGGCAGACTTTGAACCACCGGTTATCCCTTCAATATCTTTTTTTTCAATAAGGTACCGGTCAGCGATAGAGTCTGCGCGAAATGACTGGAGTTTAGCGGCATGAGCCCCGGCACGTTTTGCCGCCCGAATCATGGTTCTGGCGGCCTCACGGTCGCCATTATGATTTACACCGATTTCCGCAATAATGAATGGCGGATGGCCGGGCCCTATGGTATAGTTCCCAATGCTAACCGGCTGAATGTATTTCATAGTCTCCCCCTTTTATCCAACAAGTTTCTGTTGTACATGTGCGTTCATATGAATGAGTTCAGGCTCATTGAGCATGAGTTTTATCACATCGTGGATGCATATTATGCTCCCTTCCCTGTACAGTCGGTTATAGATCATTTGAAGCAGGGCATAATCATCCTTGGTGTCTACAGTCAGGCGCAGATCAGGGTACATCAGGGATAACGGCACTTCAATATAACCGATACGGAACGTATCAGGGTGATTGCGAATGTAAGGAGTGACATGTTCACGATCAGACGGCTTGCGAGCCTTTTCCGCCGCTATGTTCAAAGCCTCTTTTGTGAAAAGCTCTATTCCTGTTCCCAGAGGGCATCCGTCGATAGCGATATAGTCTTCGCCGGAAAAGGTTATGCGAGCGGTTGCCATATCTATAAAGCCGGGTTCGACAAGCGGGTTATCTGATGTTATCCGGCATATATAATCCGATTTAACAACTTTAGATGCAAAATAATACCGATTAAGGACATCTTCCTCGCTGCCGCGAAAAACCGGGACATCCATCAGTTTGCACTGATTGACAATCATATTATCAGAATCATTATCTGTGGTCGCGACTACAATTTCACTGACGCTCAACGCATGGCGCAATCGCTTTACTATATGCCACAATATGCTTTGCCCTTTCAGTTTACGCATCACTTTGCCCGGAAGACGCTCTGACCCCATCCGGGCTTGAATAATAGCCGCTACTTTCATAATACCGTCCCTGCCATGTCCTTCAACCGCGTGCATTGTTCTACCGTAAGTTGTTTATTCGCATTCACTAAAGATATAACATCCACATCATCGACAAAAGCACCCAGCACTTCTTCCCGCCTGCCATTGATTACAGAAACTAAACGGACAAGCGCACGAAGGAAACAAAGAGGGAATCGAAATCTGGCATTCAGCAGATCTGTGAACAATAGAGGAAGCAGGTTATAAACATGTTCACGTATCATTTCCGTATTTAAAATATTTTTCCAGACAAACAGGTAGCTGTTCCTTCCTGATATCTGTTGAATATGCCAGCGCGGATGGCGTTCTTTGATGACGCCTGTATTGTCATTATAGACTTTTCCTCGCGGATCATGTATCACCGCATATCCCCTTTTCCACGCCCTGTACGACAGATCGATTTCTTCCCAATAAAAAGGATGGTAAAGCACATCAAACCCGCCAAGATCGAGAAAGAGGCGCCTATCGTAAGCCGCTGAACCTCCGCATGCAAACAAAGTATAGACCGGCGAGTTGGACTCTGGGTATTCAACCACTTTAAAACAGCCTTTTTCCCATTTCACCCCTCTTTTTCCATACGCAAAAGATTTGCTCTGCATCCAGTAAACAGATGGTGACACTGCAAATGTCGTGTCGTATATAAAGTGATCGAAAATAACACTCATAGAAGGGTTTATTATGATATCGTTACTCATGATAAAAACAACATCATAGCTGGCAAGCTCTACACCTCTGTTTGCGGTACGGCTGAACCCCTGATTGGATATATTCCTGCCAAGTATAACTTGCGGAAATAAGCGTATATAATCAAGACTGCCGTCTGTGCTGGCATCATCAACAATGATAATTTCATTCGGATACGGAAATGACTTAAGTACTTCAATCAGGTTAGGCAATGTGTTCCGCAGTTTTTGCAGTCCATTCCAGTTCGGGATAACAAAACTTACGCCGTTCATTTATGCCCCCGTTAAATTAAATATTTCGTAATCGGAACGTTTGATATATTTACGTTCCACCGCCCTGCGGTACATAACAGCAGGCAGAAGATTCAAAGCCCACAAAAAACCCACCACATACAGCGACCTGCCTGTACACAAAAATTTAACCAGCTTCACCGGCAAATGCAGGATGTGCTGGGCAAGGCATGGCATTGACAAATTTTTCCACATAAAAATAAACCTGTTTCTCCATACCATCACGCGCATATATGAATCTGAAAACACCTTGCGTGCCGTTTTTTCGCGGTAGTGGTGCACAACGCTTGCAGGCTCATATATAACCTGATATCCCCGTTTCCAGCATCTATATGCCAGATCGAGGTCTTCCCAGCTATACGGGCTGTAGATGATATCGAACCCGCCAAGATCGAGAAAAATATCTTTTTTAAACAAAACCGCGCCTCCGCAGAAAAAAGTGGTGAACGAAGTTTCGTTTCTCAATGATTTTTCAACATTAAGGATTGGAGTCAGCAGTCCTGTCCTAAACTCTGCAAAACGTATACCGTCATCAAGCTCATCGGTAAATCGGTACATCTTTGGAGCAACAGCAAATACTGTTTCACTCTCAAGGTGTTTCAGTAATGGCGCGAGAAAATCTTTATCGGGGACAACATCTGTGTTAAGCAGAAGTACATAATCATACGATGCGAATTTAATCGCGATATTGTTCGCTTTGGAAAAGCCGAGGTTAATTGGTGAGGTTAAAACCCGTGCCGGAGGATATAATTCCCGAACAATATTAATGCTGTTATCATCACTGCCATTGTCAAAAAAAATCAGTTCCCATTTATAATTATCCATGCTTTCAATAACTTTTGGGAGATATGCGGCAATCAGCTCTTCGCCGTTTAAGTTAACTATGCAGACTGAGATACCTTTTGACATCACTGAACCTTTAAAATGCGCTATTATTTGTATAAATTTATTGTCTCGATTTAATGAAAAGCAATAAGTGTGCCGAAAGGTAAACGAAGATATATTTGAATTGAAAAAAAAGATGCGGGTATACTCTGGTCAAACGTTTATCAACGCCATGACCAACAATAAAACGGGCTGACAGCGCAAGAGCAAAAAAGATGATGTTCCAGTAGCCGGCTCCGTCAACAGCAGCGTGCGGAAAAAAAACGACATCATACTGTTGATTTTTTAACGTCTTCTTTAAGAGAGAATTGGTAAGCGAATAATATATTTTCCGGCGTTTTCCATTATAAAGATGAATCCTTGTGAAAATACTGCATAACTCGGGATTTTCAGTATCAGGATAACGTGTTGTCAGGAGATCAATGCGCGTGTCAGGATACGATGTTCGTACCAGTTCGAGGGATTCGGCAAAATGCGCATCAAAACTAGACCTCACAAACAGTATGGACTTTATGCCGGGTGAAGTAGGCAAAATGTAACTTGCCTTTCCGGTATTAGGAAAGGGCGCAAAAAATGACAGCAATCTCTGCCAAAACGCGCCGTAATGTTTCCGATAATAGATTCTCCGCATATAAAAGGCGTCAGTCAGGTGCTGTGCCAGATTTTTCTTAATGCTGGCGCTCTTGTGATGATATATATATACATCAGGAGTATAGAGTACCTTCCAGCCGGCATCTCGGATACGTTTGCAGAGGTCAACATCATTAAAAAATATGCGGAACTGCTCATCAAATCCCTCGACAGTCTCGAGAACCTGTCTGCGCAAAAACATAAATGTACCGGGAGGCTGTTCAATTTCCGCTTCAGATTCATAATCAAAGTATGTCATCGTCCTATGAGCCGCCACAGGATTATCAGGATAAAACTGATCGAAACCTGTCTGAAGAAATATTTCATCAGCAAGAGTAGGTAAACCGGAACAAAAGCCCTGTATTGATCCGTCAAAATTACGCAACTGGCAGGTAATCAGCCCAATACTCGGGTCTTGTTCCATTTTTCGTTTCAATACGGGAAAAATATTCGCTGGAATGCGGGTATCAGGATTGAGGAGAAGGATATACTCACCCTGAGCAATTTCTATTGCCTGATTATTAGCGGCAGCATACCCCCGGTTATCCTGATTTGCAACTAATCTGATTGAATGAAATTTTTCGCGTGTCATTTCCGCAGACCCGTCATCGGAATGGTTATCCACCACGATAATCTCTAGTTTTTCCGGTTGCTGATATGGTGTAATCGAAGTCAGGCATTCATACAGAAAATCTTTTGTATTCCAGTTCACAATACAAACTGAAATGGAGGTTTCAATGGCTTTATCTGATTCGCAAATTGACTTCATTGGGCTGAACTATGGGGTTGTGTTTCGTGTGCCGGGCATCTCTGGAACATCAGCAAGTATATCAGAGATACACTTCTCTATACTGTCTTCTAAGATAATGAAGTTCTGGCTTTCCGTAAAACCGACTTTATATTTCGCACCCGAAGATAAAAGAGCGCTTTTTAAAGTTTCATTTCCTTCTCCAAACTGATTATTGAATAACGCTATCCCAAGGTCAAACCTGCATGATTCGTTATCAATCAGTATTTCTTTAACAGCTTCAGGAGCAAACTCGTCATGTTCATAAATGATAAGATTGCAGTTGGGAGTTAGTTCCACATCATCACACAATTTATCAGCAGGGCACAAAAGAGTAATTGTCGACAGCGGAAACAATATGTCTATTGCCTCAAGACATTGAGACAAATGATCCCATTCATTACTGACAAATAACAGTATTTCATCAATATAAATATCATTCAGCAAAGGGTTATTGATATTTAAAATGGTATGTGAGTGATCAAGGAAATGTGAAACAATACCATCCGTTTTACCCGCGTATTTATGAGGGTGTGAACAGAATTCCGCCAGATCCTGCAATCCTTTTGAATTGCGGGTTAACGCTGTATAAAGTTCCAAAGCCCCATGTTCTACAGCTTCAAAATCTCTGTTGGAACTGAGTAAAGCGGATATATGTTTACGCAGGTTAAGACAATTATCAACGTTTATGCTCCAGCCGGCTTCATACCGCTGTACGAGTTCTGCCAACACAGTTCCCTGACGGCAAATAACGGGTACGCCCATTGACAAACTTAACAAGGCAAACTGAGGTATGGTCATATTGTCCAGCGTATTACCGTCATCAATACATATAGATGCGTGAGAGGAAGAAACCATCTCGGTCAATTCATTCCACCTGAAAATCTCGGTTAATGAAAAATACGATGACTCAATGAGAAACTTATCATCTAAAAAAACAGTGTTTTGCAACGTATCGTTCAAAGAAGAAGAACCGCATAAAAACGATAATTTTCCGTACCCAGCCTGTTCAAATGGAACCAACAGCGACTTAACATACCTGTTAAAATCTTTATAGCCGGAATCCCAGAAGCTGACAAATGTCAGATCATCATTTTTAGCCCGGTTTTCTGTTAATGATGGAACAGGAGGTGAAACCACCGCTATCAGCTGATCGGCAGACGTGTATCCGGCGTGCATAAGCCAGCCCATATAGAAATATTTCTGCTGTTGAGTAGCACACAGAAAATAATCGCCTTTGCGCAATGCGTTTATTTTATTGATCTGAGAACTTATATCGCACGGGCAACTGTCATTTGCGCTATTTCCATCAAGATCAATTATCATAGGTATGGAACGCGTTTGTATTTTCTCCGCGAGTCGCCAATCACAGGCAAGCAAGCAATCCGGCTTGAGAGTTTTTATCAATGAGTTAAGGTCATGAGCCGCATAAAAATAAACAGGGTCATCAATAGAAGTCAACCGGGTATGCGAAGAAGAACATGGAACCAGATATGAAACAACATGCCCTTTTCCTTTTAAAAATGCACCAAGGCTCCACACCCGAAGGCTCTTCGGATGAGCGAATTGTCCATGGAGCGGAATACCTTGGTCAGCCACAATTACAATATGCATGAAAGCCTCCTGATATAGTTGACATTTTTATTAACAGGAAGCCATTACGCATTTATTATGCCATCACCACAATATTTGAAATCAGGAAAAAATTTGCAGGGCTATTACACTGGGAGTACTGAAAAAGTTTATAAGTTTCTCTTTGAAGAAATCATCACGAGGAATGTTAGCGACGTGTTGATCTGAAAATAACTATATCTGAAATTGCCGGTGACTTCGCAATAAGAGTCCTTCGTGACTTTTTCACCGCCCCACACTATAGATACAGGTCTTTTAATATGTAGAGATATCGTACAACAAGTGAAATTTTCAACGTGACGGAGTGCCGCTTTTGTCAATGATTATACGTAATTCCTGTGCCGATTGAGGCTCAAGTTTCACTAGCTCGGAATAGATTTCCTCTGCCTTGGAAACATTCTGGGTATTTACATATATTTCCCCCATGTGAAAGAGAACAAAAGTGTCATCAGGCATGATCTGCAAAGCGTGCCTTAAATAGCGTAATGCTTCTTCCCACTCACCACGGGCTTTGTAGGCAAGCCCAAGATTGATATGTGCGGGCAAATAGTTAGGCTGTAATTCAATAGCTTTTAGATACGCCTCAATTTCCTTGTCCTGTTCATCAAAGTAAGCGGCTATAACACCTACATTGAAATATCCTTCAGCTAAAGACGGGTCTAGTTCCACAGCTTTTTGAGCGGTCAATGCCGCCTGTTTCCAGCGCTCCATCTGAATATATATCTTGGATAGAATAAGATACGCACGCGCATTTTCAGGATCAATCTTCAATAGAGAGAACATATTTTGGTTTGCTTCCTCGTATCTTTGCTCGCGAATGTAGCTTTCATTTTGAATCCAGTACGTATCGATAAATTTAGGATTTAAAGCAATAGCCTTCTCGCAATATCTATTGACTTCAACGAGGTCTCCTCGTTCCAACGCAATATCAGCAAGATTAAAATACACGCCAAAATGCTTAGGCTGATAATTAAGTGTCTTAAAAAAATAGGTCTCAGCTTCATCTAAATTTTTCTTCATTTTGTAACACAAACCGAGCATAAAAAAGGCTTCAGGGTGATCAGGACTCTTCTCAAGAAAAGCATTGAAATCCTTAATCGCATCGTCAATTTTATTCAGTTTGACAAAAATCGATCCGCGGTGGAAATACAGTGCGGGATCAGTCGGCCATAACTCGATTGCCTGCTCAATCATTTTCAGCGCATCGTTATCGCGGTCAATATTGCGCAGAGCAACAGCCAGTTCAATATATTCCTCCGGCACATCAGGTTTTTCCCGTACAGCGAATGACAATGGTTCAATTGCTTGCGAAAACTGTCCGGTTCGGTTAAGAATCATTCCATAATAGTAATTGTATAACGGATTGAGCGGATCTGTTTCTTTCAAACGGGTAGTCAGGGCGATTGCTTCATTCCATTTTTCATGCTCAATCATCTGATCAAGCTGATCCAGATCATCAGCGGCTTCATCCTGTGCATAAGGTGCATCAGATAGCATTGCAGTTGTCAAAATGGAAAACACAATTACAAGCCTACAAATTAAATCTTTCATGATTGTTCCCTGCATATAAAATTTTTATACAGCGTTTTTTAAGATCAAGTAAATCAATATGAATCCATAAGGCATCTGGCGGCAGTGTATTTGGAAACCTGTCCGCCCATTCAATAATAGTCACCGCATCCGATGCAAAACATTCCTCCAGCCCTGAGAGATAAAACTCATCCTCACTGCGCAGACGGTAATAATCAATATGATGGACAGGAAACCGCCCTTCATACTGGTTTACAATCGTATACGTCGGGCTGGTTACCGGTAGGGACCTATTCACTGCAAGCCCATCTGCGAGTCCCCGGGAAAACGCTGTTTTCCCCGCGCCAAGCGTACCGCATAAAGCAACAACATCTCCGCCTTTGAGCTGAGCGCCAATGCGTTTGCCCATTTGCACAGTTTGACGATGTGAATGTGATATGTATTCGTTACGCAAAATGATCGAACCCTCCGGGAAACAATTGTCCCCTTCGATTCTTTTCGTCAACAATGAAAGCTCCCTCCCCCTGATCAATCACCCTCCCTACGACGGAACACCTGAAGCCAAAAAGCTCCTGAAACTCAGTGCAAACTGATTTAATGTCACTTTCGTTATCCGCTACTGTAAACAACAATTCAAAATCCTCACCGTCATTCAAGGCATGCCAGATCGGAGCCTTTCCTGTTTCCGCCGCAAGAGCGACTGCATCGGACGAAATCGGTATCTCACTCTTATTCAGTTCAAAACCAACGCTGCTTGCCTCACCGATATGAAACAGGTCTTTAGCCAATCCATCGCTGAGATCGATCATTGATGTTATATGCACATTATTTACCAACCACTGCGCTTCACGTAACCGGGGCATAAAATTAAGGTGCTTTGAACGGATACTCCCGCCCAACAACCCCGTGACGCACACCATATTGCCCGGTTTCGCCCCGTTTCGCAGGCAAAGCTTTTGTTTGGAAACAACTCCAATCATTGATACCGATACAAATAATTCATTTTCAACAGCGGTGATATCGCCTCCTACAACAGGACAGGAAAAGGTATCAGCACAGGAAAATATTCCGTCATACAGCCGTGTAACCCATCCTTCGTCCAATGACTTCGGCAAGCCAAGCGCAACCAGAGCGCAAGACGGAATGCCGCCCATAGCGGCAATGTCACTCACATTTCTTGCGTACGCTTTCCATCCTATAGCCTGAGGGTCATCTTTCAGGAAAAAATGCTGGTTCAGCACTATGGAATCCTGCGTAAACAACTGGTATTTGTCAGGATCAGCTGACTTCAGCACCGCAGTATCATCCCCGATTCCTTTAACTATGGAAGACGGATACTTTGCCCTTGACGCTATGCCAGCTATAAGATCAGTTTCCGAAAAAAACATAGTCGCTACTTTGTCCCGATTGTCGATCTGATGTTTTCAGTAAACGGAGGAAAAATATTTCCTTTTTCCGTTATGAATGCTGTTATAAGGTTCGCCGGAGTCACGTCAAACGCCGGAGAATACACATTTATTCCATCTGGAGCGGTTTGTTTGCCCATTCCATGCACAACTTCGATAGGGTCACGCTCTTCAATAGGAATACGTTCACCAGAACTCAAAGAAAAATCAAACGTGGAAGACGGAGCCGCAACATAAAATGGGATACCATGCGCTTTGGCGAGAACCGCAACCATGTAGGTACCGATTTTATTCGCAGTGTCACCGTTTGCCGCTATACGGTCAGCGCCGACGATAACCAAATCTATCTTATTTTCATGCATAACCTTAGCGGCAGTGTTATCGCAAATCAGGGTTACTGGAATGCCGGATTCTTTCAGTTCCCACGCCGTCAGGCGCGAACCTTGAAGAAGAGGACGTGTTTCATCTGCATACACCGTAATATTTTTGCCCGCTTCATGAGCGGCATAAATAACACCTAACGCTGTTCCGTAATCAACCGTAGCGAGCCCTCCGGCATTGCAATGGGTGAGAATAGTACTGTCATCAGGAACAAGGTCGCTGCCTGATCTGCCTATCGCTCTGCAGATCAGTTTGTCTTCTTCAAGAATGGTTACCGCTTCCCTTTTCAATTTAGCCATCAGTTCCGCGGCTGTCGCGGAAGAATACCTGTCGCACACGGCTTTCATCCGGTCAAGAGCCCAGAAGAGATTTACCGCAGTCGGCCTTGATGTAGCGAGGTAATCCGCGACCTGCTTAACTTTTTCAACAAGAGCAGTCCTGTCATCAAATTGAAAATTCCGTATACCGACAATAACACCCAAAGCCGCGGCAACACCGATAGCAGGCGCACCGCGTACACGCAGTTTCTGGATAGCGTCCCAGACGTCCTCAACCGTTTTCAGAGTTATACTGTCCAGAACAAGCGGCAGTTTTGTCTGGTCAATTATAGTCAGCTCTTCATTTTCCCATAGTATCGTAGGGACAGGCATATCTATCTCCTTAAATTTATCCCGCATGCTTATTGTATAATGCGATAATTTCTTCGCAAATGAGTTCTGGCGACTTGGCATCTGTTGCAACATGGTAAGGCACCGCATCATAACGCGATTGACGCGCGGACAGCATCGTTTTTATGGTAGCGAGCGGGTCTTCGGTATTGAGCAGAGGACGGTGTGAATGACGGCGTACTCTTTCATATATTGTTTCAGGCGAAGCGGTAAGACACACACAGACTCCTGTTTTCGATAAATTTTGTATGTTTTCCGGATTAAGTACAACACCACCGCCTGTTGATATCAGCAATCCTGATTTTTTCGACAGTTCCTGAGCCATAACTCGTTCGAGCTCTCTGAAATACGGTTCGCCCTTATCCGCAAAAATCGAGGATATCGATGTCTTTTCCTTGTCCTCAATCAACGCGTCCATGTCGACAGCAGAAAGAGGCAATAATTTACTTAATTTTTTTGATATCAGTGTCTTACCGGTTCCCATAAACCCGAACAGAACAAGATTTTTCATACCAAAAGCCTTATTGTTTTGTCAGCGCGAAAAATAAAGCAAGGCTGACCGAATTGACAATTATGTGCATCACAATGGACGGCAGTAGTGACCCTGTTTTTTCAACAAGGATTCCAAGCATAATACCAAGTCCGAGAATAGGAAAAAACGCCATCATATTATTATGAATCAGAGAAAACAAAACTGCGCTAATCAGTAATCCTCCAAAAGCGCCAATATATTTTTTCAACGACCTGTACAAAAAACCGCGAAAAAATATCTCTTCACATACAGGACCAATAAAAGCGATAAACAGTATCAGAACCCTGTACTGGTGCCCCGTGTAATTTGATTCGTCAGCGATAAGATAAAAAATTTGCTGTGGTTCCAGTTCGATTCCAAGTACCTCAGCTATTTTGTATGTAGAATAATTCACCGCGAAAAAAAATGGCAGGAACATACAGTAACTCATACACCCGACCATCACATGATACATAAAATTGCGCGGATACAGCCCGAAAACGTCAAGTGAGGTATCATAGTTGATGCGAATAAGACGAAACAGGAAAAATAAAGCCACGATTTCCGCGAACAACATATTCAGTATCATGGCAAACTGCACATTGATGTCTTCATGTGGTATCTTTTTCACTGCTGTCGCTATACCCTGAAGAGTGCTGAATGCAAGATATGCGGTAAAAAAGATTATGAGTATTTTTGCCACGTCCCATAATGTCCATGGCGCCGCCGATTCATGATCTAGAACCGCCTTGCCGCCAACATCATCTTCAGAATTCGCTGAGCGGGCGTAATACTTTCGTTTCGGAAACCCTTTAATCAATACAATCACCAGAAATAGTATACCAAGAAACGCACCGGCAAACATCACCAGAAGAAAGACTGACAATGATTTGTTGATATGGCCGGATCTCATTTTCTCTTCCAGCAGTGACTGCTGATCTAACTGTTGTTCAGCAACTACCTGTCCGGTATCGTCGGAATCAGACGAATTATCTGAGATGTGATATGATACGAACACACCGGCAATCAAAGCTAACAGCAAAATATAAATGAAATCTCTCTTTAAAACCGCGGCAAACCTGTCCATATAGTTTCTTTCAAGTTATCTAAAATATTATCAAACGACCGTTCCAACTGTTCCATTATAGTCGAGGCATCATCACAATACGGCAATGACCCGAGACAACGTACATTGGATAATTCTTCTATAACTTCAGCGTTATCGTGTCCTGAATCGTCCACGCGTTCTGACAGTGTGTTCAGGATAAATCCAGCGATACGTAATCCCCTGCTCCGAACTGCGTTAATGGTCAAAAGAGTGTGATTAATGGTACCGAGCCCTGCCCGTGCAACAATAACAACGGGCAATTTCAATTCGCACGCAAAATCCAGTACTGAATAATGCTTTAACAACGGCACCATAATGCCTCCGATCCCTTCCACAAGGGTAATGCCGTAATCGTCAAGCATCGTCATAACATATTCATGGATAGCATTAAGACGCAGTTTCCCCATTTTTCGTCGGACGATAGTATATGGAGACAGCGGCTCCTCAAAGCTGTTAGGACAAATCTGCAAAGGCGTCATCCTGTTATTCAGCCAGTTGCTTATCCGAACCGCGTCAGGATTAGGTATTCCTCCTGACCCAAAGGGTTTAACAATTCCTACCGAGACACCTCTTTTCTCCAGTACGCGCGCCAAACCGGCGCTCACCACCGTTTTCCCTATTTCCGTATCTGTTCCTGTGATAAACAAACCTTTGAACATTATTTTTCAGTAACCTTCCGTATCGATTGTAATGTTCCGTCAACAAGATGATTTAATTCATCTTCAGCTATACACAGCGGCGGCATAAGAACAATTACGTTACCGAGCGGGCGGATAATAATTTCATGATTACGCGCTTGCTCAATGACTTTAACGCCTATTTTCTCCTGCCAGTCATACGGCTGTCGGGTATCCTTGTCCCTAACCAGCTCTATACCGATCATCAATCCTTTCTGACGTATATCTCCCACATGCTCCAGTTCCGCAAAAGACTCAAACCGTTTTTTTGCCTGTTCAGCTCTGGCTATAACATTCTGGATAATATTATCAGATTTATACAGCTTTAAATTTGCTATGGCAACCGCGCAGGCAAGAGGGTTTGCCGTATATGTATGCCCATGGAAAAAGGTTTTCTGTTCCTCATATCCGCCGAGAAATCCGGAAAAAACTTCTTCCGACACAAGCGTGGCTGATAACGGAAGATACCCTCCGGTTATGCTTTTAGCGGCCGCCATGATGTCAGGCAGAATATTTTCCTGTTCAGCGGCGAACATAGTCCCTGTCCTGCCGAAGCCGGTAGCGACTTCATCAAGTATGAGCAAGACACCGTATTTACGAGCAAGCTGTTCAACGCCTTTCATGAATCCGGGGGGCGTCATAATCATGCCGCTCGCGCCCTGCACTTCAGGTTCGATAACGATCGCGGCTATTTCACCGCTTTGTTTTTCCAGAATAGCATCCAGCTCGTTCAGGCAATATTCACCGCACGGGCCGTTTTTCTCATCATGGCGATAGACATATGGATACGGAGCGGCAATCGTGTCGAATAATAAATCCCTGTATACTTTATGAAAGAGGTCTATACCGCCGACACTGACTGAACCAATAGTATCGCCGTGATACGCATTGGTAAATTTAATAAATTTTTTGCGAGAAGCTTCAGATCCGTTATCTTTCTGCTGCCAGTACTGATAAGCGATTTTCAAGGCTATCTCCATCGCTGTTGATCCATTATCAGAATAAAAAACACGGCGCAGGCTGTCAGGCGCAATAGAAATTAGTTCCGCCGCCAGTTCAGATGCCGGAGGATGAGCCAAACCAAGATAGGTGGAATGAGCCACTTTCCCCAGCTGGCGAATTATTGCGTCATCAAGTTCTTTTTTTCGATGCCCGTGCACGTTCACCCACAAAGAAGAAACACCGTCAATGTAACGATTCCCATGGATATCGTATAACCAGACACCGTCTCCCCGCTCTATCATGAGAATATCATCGCGCATCCAGTCCTGCATCTGGGTAAAAGGATGCCATGTAAACTGTTTATCTATATCGTAATAGTTCATGAAAACTCCTTAGCCGCTAATCGTTGTGGTACCTGTGCCATACCTTTTCGCACATTTTTCCATTGCAGATAACAGACACTCAATGTCGTCGTCAGTATGAACTGCCTGCAAACTTACCCGTAACCGCTCCTGCCCCCGGGGTACCGTCGGATACCTGATACCGGGAGCAAACACACCAAGATCCATCATGATCCGTGAATAATTCATAACAAGTTCGTTATCATGAAGGATGACAGGTATAACCGGCGTAATGCCATCCGGTACCGTAAACCCTATTCCATGCAAATGATTTCTAACATATTTTGACAGATCACGCAAGCGAACTCGTCTCCACGGCTCATCGCGAATAATATCCAGCGCAGTTATACATGCCGTGCATAGCGCCGGAGGAATGCCGGTTGTGTAAATAAAACTGCGCGCCTTATTGATAAGCAGTTCGCGAAGCTCTTGCGGGCCAGCAACAAAACCGCCCATCACACCGCAAGCTTTACTGAATGTCCCCATATGAATGGTTACAAGATCATGAGCTCCGCATTCTTCCGCGCTTCCGACTCCATTGACTCCGAGTACCCCTGTTCCGTGAGCGTCATCTACCATCAGCCATGCGTTGTGTTCAGCGGCAATTGTTCCTAGTTCATGGATAGGAGCGATATCGCCATCCATACTGAACACTCCGTCAGTAACTATTAGCACGCGCCGCTTATCAGTATACCTGCAAAGCAATCTTTGTAGCGCCTCAGTATCATTATGAGGGTAAATTTTGAACAACGCCTTAGCTGATGAGCAGGCATCAAACAGGCTGGCGTGTATTAATCGATCGGCAAGAATAAGGTCATGTTCCGAATCCATCAATGAAGTAATAATGCCAAGATTCGCCATAAATCCGGTTGGAAAGACAAGAGCGGCATCCTGTTTTTTGAATACTGCAAGCCGTGCCTCAAGTTGTGCATGCAATATTCCGCTGCCAGATATAAGGCGCGATGCTCCGGCCCCAACGCCATATTTGTCCATAGCGTCTTTCGCCGCAGAGATAATCCGAGTATCCTGAGCCAGCCCCAAATAATTATTAGAAGCAAAATTCACGCATTCCTTTGAATCGATAAACACATGGTTTCCGGCAGGCGGGTTAACATCACGGACTGAGCGATAAAGATGTTTTGCCCGAAACGCATTCAGTTCATCATTCAAAGCATCCCGCATATCTGACATAGTTTACCTTTTCAACACGATTCCCGCCATCGGGCCGCCAAAGCCGTAGGAGAGAGTCATGACTCTTTCGAGATTTTTATGCCGCGCCTTCTGAGGAGTTAGATCTATTGTGCATTCCGCGTCAGGCTCATCAAGGCGAATTGTAGGCGGTACGGCCTGATGCTGTAAAGCAAGCACGCAAATCGCCAATTCAACTGCACTGGTTGCTCCGAGCATATGTCCGGTAACTGGTTTTGTGGCGCTGAACGACATAGACCCCGCCTTATCATTAAACGAACGTTTGAAAGCCCGGAGTTCCGCAGGATCATTCATTCTGGTAGCCGTTCCGTGAGTATTTACATAGTCAATAGGATACGCATTGTTATTTGTCAACCGGTTGATCAATTCGCTTATTACTGCTCCATCAGGATTCATTTTAGTATAACCTGTCGGATCATTCAACGCCGCCCATTTCTCAATTTTACAATAAGGTTTCCTGCCCCGGTTACGAGCGGATTCTTCCGTTTCAAGTACAACGACAGCGCAACCTTCACCAATGATAAACCCGTTACGGTCTTTATGGAACGGACGAAAATGTTTGAAAGAATCGGTTAAAACGCCCATATTCTCGTAACATGCATAAAATGTCGTTTCAGGGATAACTTCAACGCCGCCAGCGATAACTATATCAGCGTCACCCATCATAATCAACCTGCACGCGGTATTAACAGACATCAGGCCGGTCGCGCATCCGGCTGTAACATTAAGCGAAGGCCCGGTCAGGAACATCTTTTTCACAAGATACAACGAAGGTATTTCTACGCTTCCGGCAATAGGCACATTATAGACGGAACTCTCTTCATATTTTTTCATTGCCTTCACTGCTTCCATCCAGCGTTCAGCGCGCCCCATAGTCGGCTTGGAACAACCGATGACAACGCCGAGATCAAACCGGTCGCTCACACCGGCGTCTTCCAATGCCCTGCCCGCCGCTTCAAAAACAAACGCGCGGCGGTCATCAGAAAATGATTTGCGTTTATTAATGAATTGACCTGCCTTGCGCAGTTTTTTATCATCAATGAAAACAGACTTTTTATACGGCTGGGCAAAATCGCCTTCCTCACATGGGCATCCTTCTTTAACTGCCTGCCAGAACCTGTCCAGCGTTACTCCATGAGTTGATACAACCCCTAATCCGGTTATCACAATATCTCTGTTCATAGCCATCCTGTTATTCTACTATCCAGATTAAAAATCTGGCCTGAAACCTGTTTCATTCCCGCAAGAAAAACAATGAATGATGCCGATTCACGAGCAGAGGACAACCGCTTCATCACATTTTCCTGACGGGCTTTTTCACGAACCGCATCCGCAACTTTGTTTCCCATACCTGTATCCATGAATCCCGGCATTACAGCATTCACACGGACACCATACTCCCCCGCTTCACGGGCGGCGGATTTAACTGCGCCTTCAATACCCGCTTTAGTCGCGGCGTAGACCGATTGCCCATACGTTCCTGCTGTCGCGGCAAACGATGAGACCGCGATTATGTGCCCGGATTGTTGCTGCTTCATAATCGGCAGTACGGCTTTAACTGCGGTGAAAAATCCTTTTAGGTTAGTGTCAAGCATACGATCCATATCTGAGTCACTAAGGTGAGGGATAACCTTATCGACAGTCACTCCCGCATTAATCACCAGCACATCAATTCGCCCCCAGCGAGAAACGATTTCTTCCACAAACCGGACGTGCCCAGTGCTGTCTCCGGCATCAACACACCGCCATAGTTCCATCTCACTTTGCGTGCCGGCAGACTGCCTCGAAGAATAGGACACACTATATCCAGACTGTAAAAACAGTTCAACCAGAATACGGCCAAGCCCTCCGGTTCCACCAGTAATCAGCGCCACCCTCTTATTGTTCTCATAAGTATAATTCATTGCAGTTACCAATTTCACTCCGGTTTTCAGAAAGGATTCAGCGGGGAAATGCCGCAAAGGAATCCTCAGCGCAGGACAAAACAGTTCTTACCAGAATGTTTTGCTTCATAGAGAGCTTCATCAACGATTTCAATAATTTTATCTTCATCGGGAATATCAACACCATTAAAAAGTGTTGCCCCGATACTGATAGTAACATTGACCGAGCACCCATTGGATGAGCACTTTTTTTGTTCCACAGCAGAACGTATGCGTTCACAGATATCTTCCAGTTCCGCTTTTTGTGACAAGCTGGGAAGAATAGCAATAAACTCCTCACCGCCATACCTGCCGATAATATCACTATCGCGAAGATTATGGAATATTACCTCAGCTATACTTTTCAGGACAACATCACCAAACGGATGTCCATAGGTATCATTCACGGCTTTAAACCCATCCAGATCAGCCATAATGCAGGCAAGGCTCAAACCATATCGTCTTGATTTTTTGACTTCAAGAAGTAAAATCTCCATGATATAGCGTCTGTTATAGCAACCTGTAAGGTAATCTTTGATAGAAAGTTCACGCAGTTCGTCACGTGTTGTTCTCAGTTCATCCTGCAATTTTTTTATACGAAGCATGGATTTTATCCGTGCCAGCACTTCTTTTATGTCTACCGGTTTTGTTATATAATCATCCGCGCCGATATCCAATCCTTCGATTTTGCTGGAAAGATCGTCACGTGCAGTAATCATGATAATCGGGATGTAGGTTGTCAGGACTGTCGACCGGATTTCCTTACATACTTCAAATCCGGTCTTTAGAGGCAAATTCACGTCGAGAAGTATAATATCCGGCATATGCTCTTTTGTTTTCGCAACAGCTTCCACACCATCATATGCAACCAATGTCTCATACTGCAATGCTTCCAGCCCGATTTGTAGCATATCCACAAGGCCGTGATCGTCATCGACAACTAAAATCTTAGGCATGCCCTTCTCCAGTATCTTATCATAACGAAAGTATGACAAATTATATGCAAAAGGAAACCATTATCCAAGAACTTTCTTACACACAGTTCGACGGAATTACACTGATACTGCGAGAGCTATAAGAACATCGTACAACGCGTGAGTATAAACGGACGCGGCAAACCCGCGAAAAAAATAAATGATACTGAAAAACATACCGCCTGCAAACCTGAACCAGAAAGTATACGCAGTAAACGTGTCAGCGGCGTTCCCCCAGTAATGCACCAGAGAAAAAAATACTGATGAAACCGATGCCGCAAAAAGAAATGAGATAAAACGCCTGAGCCCAAAAATACGATGCATAATCAACATGAGAAGTCCAAACACAACAACCCTGAACATGAGTTCTTCATAAATACCTGCTCCAAAAGATAATATCACTCCGGAAAAACCGGAGGTATAATCTGTCGCGGACGACATGGCATACGGTCCAAGATGTGTCATCGCCCCAAGATAAAACATCGCGTAAGCAGTGGCCTCCATAATCAGAGCAATGAAATACCACCCGTGAAACAACAGCATATCTTTTTTCGGGCGCAGAAGAAATATCACTCCCAGCAATAGCGCAACAGAAATCATGAAAAAGCCAAGTCCGCCCACCCAGACAATCATCTTCTTGGTGACAACATCAAACAGATTTCGTACGATCAATGACGAATATTTGTGCAAATAGATGATGCCAGCCTCATAAATAATAATTAAAGGTATACTGAGCAAAAAACCATAATATGGATGATGGGTATATCGTAAGTATCTTTTTACCGCCATAGAAGTCAGCTTTTCAATAAATATCCGTTGACACGAACTTGCCTGTTATTATATTAATGTGGTCAAGTTTATAATAAACCAACTTTAATTGCTTGAGAACCATAATAAACAATTGTTGATTATGAATATTGCCGCTTTTCTTGAACAAACTGCGAAAAAATATCCCCGCCACAAAGCGATCATTTTTGATGACACTGTTCTATCATACAAGTCATTCAATGAACAAGTGAATAAATACGCAGGCTTTTTTCTGGATTCAATTAAAATTCGTACGGGCGACCACGTAGGAATACTGCTCGATAATTGCCCCGAATATCTGTTTTCAGTTTACGCACTGTGGAAAATAGGAGCGGTTGTCGTACCTATAAACAGGTTTTTGACACAGCACGAAATTGAGTACATCGTCAATGACAGCGACATGCGTTTTCTTATCTCAGAAGAAACTTACTCCTCGCATTTTAAACATCTCGAGCAATCCTGTGAAAAACTGGACGACATCATAACACTCAAATCAATGCAGGAGAATGCAGAATCTTTTCCTTGCTTATTTGACTCACTGGATTTCCCTCCCCAACAACCGGCTGTGATAATTTATACGTCAGGAACGACTGGCAAGCCCAAAGGAGCAGTACTGACTCACAGGAATATATCCTCTAACGCGTCCACCTGTGTGAACATGATTCATATTACAAAATCAGATCGGCTTCTGCTGATATTGCCAATGTTCCATTCATTTACGTTTACCGTATGCATGGTGATGCCTGTGGTCAGAGGCGCAACAATCGTAGCCCTGCGGTCAGTAAAACCGTTTGCCCGTGTTTTAAAATGCATTCTTCTAAAACGAGTTACTATTTTTATTGGAATACCGAAATTATATGACATCCTGTC
>QZJZ01000047.1 GCA_003599815.1 Candidatus Auribacter fodinae | reverse complement strand
GACCGCTTTTGCCGTGTTCTTTTTGCCGGTTACTTCAGCGATAATATCCGGTAATGATGTTATGGAGTGAAAATCTTTATAAATCGGCGCGTCTTCAGGGTTTGCCCTGTCCGCCAGTTCCGCGACACGATACATCACGCCGCAGGTCACCGGCTTTCCGCACTGACTGCACAGCCCGCCATGAGAAATGGTCTGCAATGGGTCCCAGCACACGGAACATTTGCGGTGCCCGTCATAAAAATATTTTCCTTCCTGCGGAAAGAACTCAATAGTGCCGAGAAACCCGTTGCCGGTTTTTAAGGCATCGTAGATAGCCTTGAAACTGAGTTCCGTATCGAACAGGTTCGCTTCACGCCCTAGTTTTTCAGGTGAATGCGCATCCGAATTGGACACCAGCTGAAACTGGTCGAGTATACTGCACGCCCTGTTCATCGGCGGATCGCTGGACAAGCCGGTCTCAACAGCGAAAATGTGCTGTGTCATGTCCTCATAACATTCGTCGATGGAATCGAATCCGGATTTTGAGCCGAGCACGGAAAACCACGGTGTCCATATATGAGCAGGTATCACGAATGCCCTGTCGCCGCTCGCATACACTATTTCCGCGAGGTCGCGTGAATCCAGCCCCAGTATGGGCCGCCCGTCAGATGCGATGTTGCCGAGCGATGCCAGTTTTGCCTGTACTTTGCCTGCTGACTCAAAGTCGGGAAACACGCATACGTTGTGCACTTTGCGGACTTTGCCGTTCTTTTTGTAAATACTGCTGATCTCTGTCGTAAGCATAAAATAAACGGAATATCCGGGATGCCGTGAGGAGAACGCCCGTGTTTCGTCAAGCCGGAATTCATCTTTTAGAGAATACAGCCCGTTTCCGGCAGGCGTGAATTTGTCTTTCAGCTCATTGAACCAGCCGGGATGGATACAGTCTCCTGTGCCGACAACGGATATTCCTTTCAATAAAGCCCAGTATTCAAGGTGTTCAGGCACAAGTTTACGGCTGGTTGCCAGTGAGTAATGAGAATGAATATGAAAATCTGTTATATATTTCATGATGCGTGATCCCTTGCCGGAGTTGACATTTTAGCGCAATGCGGAAATCATACAACAGATTGTGCTATGGCGCAATGATCTTCAGGAAATAATCTCAGGCGGCGGAATCCAATATGGCACACACCGGGGCGAACCGCTGGTTTGTTCGTATAGGCGCTATTTTTTCCGCGTTCAGCTCTTTAATTTCCTGTCCGAGCTGGTATTTGCTTGCGTACTCGCGCAATTCTTCGGCAGAATTCATTCGCATGGAGACAGATGTGACCGGCGCTCCCGCGTCGCGTATAATGAAGAATTTGTGCCGGAGTTCCACGTAACTGTATGTTTTCAGCATATGGGGAAGCAGTGCGTAGCTTACGTTCAATTGGTCAAATAACATTTTTATGCCCCAGATTTCATAGATTGTTTTTCCAGTGATGGTTTCATTCGCTTCGTTTTGGAGCACTGAAAAATGGCTGTTTAACATATCCTCTCTTCTTCGTGCAAGTTCCGTATCAACAAAAACGGAAAGTTTTTCAGCGTTTATATTTTTTAATAAGGATTCAAAAAGACTTGATAATGAGCTGGAACCTATAATTAATTCCAGTGTATGCAATGTTATATTCACAGTGGTAAACGGATTATCCGACGGGGCATGCGCTGTTGTTTTCTGTTTGGCAAGTAATCTGCCGATAACTTCTCCGGCAACATATGGCGCGCTGTCTTTTGGCGCATGCGTGTAGTCATGCCATAATTTCAGGCGGTGCTGTGTATCTTCACTGTTAAATATATTTACGTATGTGGCGACGTCAGATACAAAAGCTGTCAGGGGCCAGTGAAAACCGGTGTCCATTTCATATGAGACCAGCTTTGCGACCCGATCAGTTGATAAGACGTTATATATGGAAGTAAGGCGTATATCACCCAGCTTTTTGGTTGTTTTCAGCTCATTGACGATCTGGACAAGCAATTCTTCCTTATCACGAAATACGGACGGTAACGGCCCTGTTCCGTTTTCTTCGACAAGTATATTTGAAATAATCTGAGCGGCTTCTTGTTCAACAGATGGCCCTTTCTGGTATTTCATGAACAGGCGGAGGCGGTCGTTGGCATCATCCAAATTCGTAAAATCGATGATTAAACCAGCCACCGAAGCAATTGCGGTAATGTTCGCACGAACCACGGGATCTAGGATCTCTTTTGATGAGGGGACGGCAGGCAGTTGCGAATGCACTGCTTCCATGAAATTATGGACTGGTTCTGAACCTGACCACTGGTCAGCGCCTGCCTGATCTGATGAAGGAGGCATTGTTATGCGAGCTTCTGAAGATTTTTCTTCCGCTATATATTCCGGGGCTGTTTTTTCGTCAGATACCGGGGTTTTGAGCCACATTCCGAACTTAACCTTTTCTTTGAACGGGACTATTTTTCCGGCGGTAAACGCGTACTTGGCATCGAATTCAGGCAACAGTGAATTATGCACTTGTTCATCAATGATGATTGTGGTTGTTCCGTATATGTTCCGCGCTTTGGTCAGGAAGTCAACCATCAGTTTTGTGATATCTTCAGATACGCCCGTGAGAAGGTCGTCAAGCACGAGAAACTTTGGTTTGTTTATATAGAAATAAGCCGCCAGCATCAGGAATTTCTTTTCGTTTACGGGAAAATCATTCAGCGGTTTTTCAAGGTGCTGTTGGGATATGTGAGGCAGAAATTTACCGATAAACTGCAGGAACATTTTGGGTGATACGTTGGCATCGTCCAGAATATCTTTGACCGGCAAATGCGGTATATGATCGAATTTCAGGTAGTTGAACATTTTTCGCAGGGATTTATGCGAGAAATTGTCCGCTGAAACGGCGATTTTTTTTCCGTTTACCTCAATACTGGTGGAGCCTGTCGTTGTTTTATAATAATGTGCCAGCAGGCGGGCGAGCGTGGTTTTGCCCATGCCTGATACGGCATTGATATAAATCAGCTCGCGGCGTTTGAATTTCAGCGATATCTGGTCTACAATCGGCTGTTCAGCCTTGTTGAGTATGGCAGAGGATATATTGTCGAAAATGAACGTGTCGATTTTTTGCGGGACTTCTTGATACGCAGGTTCATCCGATTGCCATGACTGTTCGGAGACAATATTGCCGTTGCCAATGACGTCTTCAAGCGTTAAACGGAGCTTTTTCAGACTATGCGCCGCTTTAGAAAATACCCTGAGAAATTGTCCGCCGCCGAATTGTACCATTGCCTCATAAAGGTTTGTAACAATAAATGCCTGCAGGAGGAACCCGAACGATAAGCCGATCGCCGGAATAACAATTTTGGCAATCGTACCGAATAAAGGCGCGTAGAAATCAGACTTCTTAACATAGACATTTTCTTCCTCGCCGATCATTTTTTTCCAGATGAAAAAGACAAGAGTGATAATCGTGATGTACGGTATAAGAAACCACGGGCTGATAAACGTGACCACGGCAAACGCGCCGATAATATTGATCCAGATAGACATGATCGTCCATCGGGCTGTTTCTCCCTCAGCGACCGCTTCGGCGGCTTTCTCGAATTCAATGCGGTTATCGAACTTTGCGACGCGGGAGAACTGCATTCGAAACCAGTCTTTCATTTCCTCATTGCCCCGGACTGCGAGAAAGTAAAGGAAAATGTCGAATGTCTGGAAAATTATAACCAGTGAAATGGACACAAACCCTAGCGTTAAATCAATAACCGGCGCCATTGCCAGCACGCTGAAGAACCCTAATTTCGCGAAAAGATACAGGAGCCTGAACAAGGCAAGACGCCGCCTCAGGATGTTATAGTTGTCAGTAAATCCGCTCATATCAATAAGTTTATTCATTTCTGCAACAATGCGTTTTTGTGAATGGCCGAACGTGAAAACGGACAATAACACCTCAAGAAACCGGGGCGGGTCTGCTTTGACGCTTTTTTGTCCCACTGCCTGCGGTTTAAACAGTACGTATTCGTCGTCACCGTTGCCGAGAATTTTTTGCATCTGTTTGAAAACGGTTTGAGCCTGTGTGTGAAAATACGTATCCTGATCCGGCATTCTGGAACAGGTGTACAGAGTCTGGAAAATGTTGTTTACCACTTCAAGATTGATAAAATATTTGAGCTGGCTTTTCGTTTTTTTCAGAGTGGCGTGCAATGCGTCAAGGTCTTCGATGGTTATTTCATGAGGTTTCAGGCGTGAGAAATCGTCAAGAAACAGGTTTATTTCCATGAAAGACATATTTGTCTCAGGCGTTTCCTGTTGCGGCTGAGTTAATTCAACAACCGGCTGTTCAACCGCGTTCTTCTTTTTTCTGAACTTAAAACCGCTGATGCCAAACCATAGCAATAAATATGACACCAGAATCATGCCGCCTGTTACTGCCACAGGAAGAAGACTCAGATTGAACACACGGGTTAATACGTGCGGTCGTATAAATTGATCCTGCGCGATAGAGTGCATCTTTTCCCGCCATGTTTTGTATGCGGATTCAAGGTTATATTTGGCGATCAGTCTGTCCGGGGTTGACAAGCGTGACTGCAGGAGGTTCAGGTCGGTCAGGATCTGGTTGATTGTCTGGGTACGGTCGGAGAACGCATATTTCTGTTCCTTCAGCTTAAGGTCTTCGATGGTAGTGTTCAGCGTAAACATTACGAACCTGTTGCTCAATTCCTGCTCAACATCTTTCAGCTCATCTTGCGTGAGCACAGTACCCGCGATTTTGTTGTCTTCAACAATAAGGGCAAGTGAATATTCCGATTGAATATTGTCAAGCAGGTAATACCAGACAGACGGGTAAAATGAGTTCAGCCGTTGGAACCGTGCCAGCTTAAGCAATGCCTGCATGACAACGTCATTGTTGGTTTTTAAATCAAAATATTTATCCGGATTCATCAGAAAAGATTCGTGCAGGAGCGTCAATATGCGATCGCTGATGTACGGGTTGATTGTACTGAAATACGCATGAAATTCATTAAGTTTCGGGATATTATGGATGTAATACTGGCGTAATACATTTTCTATGAGGTCGTTATCCGTTGATGTCCTGATGAGGTAGTCGACGGAATGCATAACGCCCATACTCGCGTACCAGTCGATCATTTCGATGTCGGACTGGAATTTCTGGTTGTCATAAATAAACAGTTTCTGCTGGTCAGGGGAAACCTGTTTGAACTCACGCTGGTATGCCTGAGACGGCGAAATAACCAGTTGCGATCTCGCATCGGCAAATTTTTGTTCAAGATTGGACGCGACCGATTCAAAAACTTCAGGGAAATATGCTTTGAACGCCGGTATGAAATCAGGATGCTTCACGTCGAACATTCCCTTAAGTACCATAGCGTCAGCGTAGTCTTCCGCGTAAATGGATGCGGTGATGCCTTTTGTGGAACGGCTGAGAATATTATCCAATCGTGCCTGCAATGAGATTTCCATCAGTTTGTTACGGGCGAGGGTGCGCATCAGGTCGAGGGAGTGGCTGTAATACATATTGGGTTTCTGCGGATCGAAAATGATCTGTCTCTGAACGCTTGCCTGCGGCTCGGTATACGAGTTATAAATTCCATACAGGTCGCTGAGCTCAGTGATCTGAAAAATGGCGTCAATAAACCGCTGTTGTGTATTGCCTGCGGAGTGTTCTATGTAATAGACGAACATATATTTCAGGCTCTGGCGCGTAGCGACGTCTTTTATTTCGTTGGTATTTGACAGGAACGAGAGATCTGACTGGACGGTTGAAATCATCATCAGGTCGAATAACTGAAACGTCTGATCGAGATACGGGTCGATAGCAGGTTGAACCGGAATCGGCGCAGTGCCTTGTGCTGTCTGCTGTTGAGCGAGCCGGGATTGGTTCTCCAGAAACATAAACATGTTCGCTAACGTAGCGTACTGTTTCTCCTGCATCACTTTTCCAAGAAGTATCTGGCGCAGTGCCAGTGAATCTGTGGTCTCAAAGACAGATTGTATTGTGCTGTAATCATTCCGCTCTATCAGCTCTTTCAGGGCTATTGCCTGAAGAAGCCGATCGGTTGATGTAAGGTCAGCAAGCAATTGTGAACGGTCTATTTGTATTCTTTGAGCATACGCCGCCATTCGCTGTTCTATGCTGAGCGGCCTGGGCGTTTGCGTAACTATTGGTGCGGGCGTAACAGCGGGCGGTGTAACTGCTTGCGCGAACAGTGGCGATTGAACGCCGAGGAGCGCGATAATCGATGAAAGAATAATCAGCATTTTGACCCGTGATACGGCGTAAACAAGATTTTTTTTCATGGCGCTTACCCAGTTCGAAGCCAACGCCGGAACAGGGCGAACCGCGTCAACGAGTGAACCGAGTATCTGGTTGAACCATATAGCGGAAGGGCCCATTTGCCCCTGTCCTGAAGCGCTTAATATAGGTTGAGTACCCAAGGAATTTTTGTTGTACACCGTTTCAGTCATATTAAATCCGGTCATAAAGTGCTGGTAATAAATTTTATGCAAAAGTTCAGGCTCATCATTGGAATGCGGGCGTATCACAGTAACAGGAATATTTTCAGCGGTTAGAAAATCCCTGAACTTGGACGAATGGAAACCGCCCATGATAACGACGCATGGATCTTTCAGCTCAGTGTAAGCACGCAGGAAATTGTCCTGAATTGCCTTGTCACGCTGAATCGCTTTCTGGTAGAAGTTCATTGCTTCGAACATAACCGGAAGAATACTGTTGACCATGGATAACTGTCGTTCAGCAAGATGGCTCGGCAGTTCGGAAACATATTCAACCAGAGAATCCATAAACGGTTTGTTCAGGTATTGCCGTGCCTCTTCCGCTGAACATTTCAGTTCAATAAGGCGGTCTACTTTCTGAAACGTGAAGTATGAGCGCAGAACAGCGCGTTCCATATCTGATGTGCACAGAGTATAGAGGTATTCGATGAGAAATTCGTGCATCTGGCGGTCGATTAAGCTCAGGTCGGTTCCCTTTAGCGCCAGATTGTTCGATAAGTATCTTTCCAGATTGGCGTAGCGGTTCGAACCGCGAATACAGCGGAGTATCTCAAAATCAATATCGTCTTTTTGCGAGGGCAGGAGGTAGAAACGGGCAATTCGGTTATATAATTGCTTTTTATCTATTCTGATGTTTTTTAGGATAACCTCATCGCTGATCAGTGCGTTTGCTTCAAGAAAAACCGTTTCAAGATTGATTGATGAAAGAATTCTTATGGTTTTGAAGTAGTTTTCCATGGCGGCGTAATCAGCGAAAAGTTCCGATTGAATGAGGATATCCCTGTCTTTCATGAGCGATTCCACTACATGCAGAAGATTGTTATTGTTTATTTCAGAAACATACCCTGCTATTTCAGGCGAGGTGTTTTCAGATATCCAGTTATTCAGCTCGTTTACGAATTCAAAGAGCTGGTTTCGTATATCCATCTGCTCGGAAACGGCTTTAAGAGCGGTTTTGTTATCATCGTAAAGCCTGCTGTCTTCCAGTCCGGTTATATAGAGGTCGTGTTCCGCCGGAAATGTTGACGCGAAATATTCCACTCCGGTAATAATTCCTTTTTCTATATTGTCAGTAAGTATCTGTTTTCGTTCCTGTTCAAGCGGGTAGAGGCGAAGATAGCTGAAATCCTGATCGCCACTGCATCCTTCTATAAATACGCGGTTAATCCCATGCGACTGGTACAGCTCACGCAAGGTGTCGGTTATCCGTTTTTGTACTGAAGGTACACAATGCGCGTCTTCAATTAGGTACACCTGAGGCCTGCCTGACGGCGTGTCGGTTATAGACTCCGTTAATAACGGCGGTACTGAAACTGGGGGTGAGGAGTTATGCTCAGGAGCCGCGGCAACGCATTTGTAATCGGAATGCAGGAGCGCGAACAGGCAGATCAGGGCTATTGTTTTGATAAATGATTTGTTTTTTAAAAGTGTTACCATATAATGACTCCGTTACGAAATAATCCGTTTTATTACTCTAAGTAGTGTAGTATGTTAAGATTAGAATCATGTTAGCCGCCTTGTTTTTATGTATGCGCAATATTTTTTGAGCGATACATACGTCTATTACACACTTTATTTGTTAAGATATAATTAAGTGCTTTCTAAAAATGCTAAAATGGAGGTTTGCTGTATAGTCTGATCTCTATAATTTCTTCTTATATGATGTGTTTGGCAGATGAGAGGATTGAAATTAACTTTTTTCTGTTCAGGGATTACTTGTCCAGTAACTCTTTACGGCTGATACTTCAATCCGATAATTAACCTGAAAATTTAAAAAATAAATGATAATGTCCGGTTCGGAAGGGGTATCGGCGCAAATAAATCGTTGTCGGACGATAAAAACTATTTGAATTTTTTTGCCGGAATATATAGTGTAACTGCATATGATTTAAATAAATCTATTCGGGAGGGATTATCTGATGGTTCCGGAAATACGTAAACCGACTGAAGAAGAAATCGAAGAGGCTCAGTCGTGGCCGGTATGGGAAAAGGAAGTCAGCTCGTTTCAGTGGGAGTATTCTGAGAAGGAAACCTGCCTTTTTCTTGAAGGTGAAGTAGTTTTGACCACTGATGACGGATCGGAACTGTCATTCGGCGAAGGTGACTATGTAATCTTTCCTAAAGGGCTGATCTGCCAGTGGGATATCAAAAAAACGGTCAGGAAGCATTATACTTTCGGCTGATTACCACGGAATCGGACGGTTATCCCTGAAAAACTTGCCGCGCGGGCCGTCGTCGGGAAGGGTTGCCAGCCATACGGCTGTTGCGGCTCCTTCCTCAGGTGTACGCGGCGCTTCTTTTCCGCCCATGTCAGTGTGTACCCAGCCGGGATCCATGGTGTTTATCAGAATATTGGTTCCTGCCGTTTCCGCAGTCAGCACCCGGGTAATGGTGTTGAGCGCTGTTTTTGATATGCGGTACGCGGTGAACCCTCCTCCCATCTCTGACAACTGGCCGAGCCCGCTGGACATATTCACAATACGCCCGTATCCACTGATTCTCATAATCGGAATAACCGCTTGGCTTAATAATAAGGGGGCGTACGCATTGGTTTCCATTGTTTCCCGAATGGTATCCAGTCCGACTTTTAGACCCGGCACGGTTTTATCAAGAAAAATTCCCGCGTTGTTTACAAGTATATCCAACCGCTTATGCTGGTCGTATATGTGCTCTACTGCTTTGTCTATTGAGGCATGGTCATTTACGTCAAGTTGTATAAACAGCGCGTCGTGCCCTTCTTCTTGAATCCGTCTTGCGGCATCAAGCCCTTTCAGCTCGTCCCGGGAGCCCATATATACTTTTATACCGAGACTGCCCAACTGCCGCGAAATTTCAAAACCAAGCCCTCTGTTCGCGCCGGTTACAAGGGCAATACGTTGTTGACTCATTGACGAACTCCTTATAGGTGTATTGAAAATACAATTTCTCAGGTGTTTTATTGAAGTTTGATACACCGATCGTCTTCAGGTTGAATATAATCGGCGTTTCAGGCAGAAGGGAAATCAGGATCAGGATATTTTCTGGCAGGCAATTGACATGAAAACAGGAAACGATAGTGTATCGCGCAGTGACACACCAATATCCGGCTTATCGGTGATGATGGCGTTTACCCGGCTGTCTTTCAATAATTTGAAGATAGATTCGTTATCGTTTACCGTCCATACAATTAGATTTTTTTTCAGCTCTGCGACCCGTTTCATAAAACCGAATCTGAGAAGTGTCATGCTAGGTACGAGAAAATCGGCCTGCGTCCTTCTGCACCGTTCCACAAGATGCGATAACGAACGGTTGGTAAGCAGAAAATTATTAAATCGGTCTTCTCCGAGCAGTAACCCAGTCTTAATGTCATCGGATATTTCCTTGATAGTTGCGAGGCAGGAATCTTTAAATGAAGTGACGATGAAATCCGCCGCGCAGAAATACTTTTCCACAAGTTTCATGACGTCAGCTTCATAACCGGGTTCTTTGAGTTCGATGTCAAGCCTGATTTTCCTATGAGTGAGCTGTAGAATCTCTTTCAGGGTGGGCACCTGATATCCTTTGGCTTTAGTCAGTTCGTTCAGCTCGGCATAAGTCAATTCCCGGACCGGTGTTCGTGATACTGCCGGATCATGAAACGCGATTATGACGTTGTCTTTTGTCCTGCGCACGTCAAATTCGATCATGTCCGCTTTCTGGTCGATCGCGCGCTGGAAAGAGTCTAGCGTATTGTCAATCTCATACGCGGAAGACCCCCTGTGTGCAATTATCAGTGTTTTTTTATCTACGCATTGAATCATAATCAGTATTCCTTAATCTTTATTCCAATATACGTCATCCAAAGCGGTTTTTTAATAGCCGCCTGTATGATTAATGAAATTCTATTGAACCCTTTACTCTGAGTTAATTATTCTAATTGTGAACTTGCAAATTCAGAAATAACGTTTATTTTTATGCAACTTTATTTTTAAGGTAGAATTATTCAATCTGCATTAGGATCAATCTAACTTTGCGTGAAAAAATGGGAAAATATGGTCAGATGGCGTTGTTTAGCGATGAACGGCGCCAGATTTCCGACATGGCGGAAGCGGTAATGATACAGATAAAAACGAAGGCGGCGGTAGGGATAGCGCTCTGTTCGCTGAAATGTTTGAGCGCGAGCACAGTACCCAGCCCGGCGTTCTGCATGCCGATCTCTATGGAAAGCGTGCGCCGACGCCGTATATCGAACCGGAATAATGATCCTGTCGCATAGCCTGCCGCCATGCCCTGAAGGTTGAGCGCGATAACGGCGGACAGCACGGGAACCGTAATCATACCCAGATACGATTTATTAAGGGCGATTACCAGTGAACAGATAAAAATTATGAAGGTCACCTATACGGCGGGAAAAATATCTATGATCCTGTTTATGCGTGATTTTAGGAAATACCGGAGCGCCAGCCCGGCAATCAGAGGGAGGATAACCATCTGCACCACACTGAGGAATATGGCTGAAAAATCAATATGGAAATATTCCCGCGCAAGAAGATACGTAAGACCCGGCGTCATCAGGGGAGTGAGAAGCGTGGACACCGTGGTTAAACTGACCGAATACGCGGTATCCGCTCCGGCAACGTAGCACATCACATTGCTCGCCATGGCTCCCGGAGCTGAACCAGTCAGTATGAGCCCCAGAGCGATAGCCGGAGGCAGCCCGAACAGGCGCGCCGCAATCCACGCGCCCAGCGGCATAATGGTAAACTGGGCAACTGTTCCTACAAATACCGGAAACGGGTGCCGGGCGATAGCGATGAAATCCCTGCTGTCCAGAACGATGCCTATACCGAACATGGTCAGCGCGAAAAATGAGCCCATAAACGGCTTCAAAGCGATAAAAGGAGCCGGTTTGATATACGCAATAACTCCGCATATAACAACGAATACAGCGAAATACCGGGTATAAAAGCGAATAATGTTTCTCAGCATGGTTTTTCCTTATTGATGAAACAAGGATATATGAAATATGCCTGCGGCGGAACAAAAAAAGGCAGGAAAGATATAATCCTTCCTGCCGGTGAGACATTCATCTGTGTGAGCAGTCTTAATGCCGAAGAGCCGATGCCAGAACGCACGCGTTGCTGTACCGTTCCGAAATTTCTTTCCAGTTCAGCACGTTGAATATGGCGTTCACATAATCAGCCCGGCGGTTCTGGTACTTAAGGTAATAGGCGTGTTCCCAGACGTCAATCCCGAAAATCGGGCACATTCCGTCTGAAATGGGGTTGTCCTGATTCGCGGTTGACAGGATCTCAAGCCGGTTGACTTTGTTCAGCGCAAGCCATGCCCATCCGCTTCCAAACCGGCTGAGCGCCGCTGAGCATAACTGATCCTTACAATTCGAGAAACTGCCGAACTGGCTGTCGATAGCATCGCACAGATTACCTGAAGGCGCGTTGTTTGAACTGTTTGCCGGCGCCAGCGTTGACCAGAAAATGCTGTGGTTGTAATGACCGCCTCCGTTGTTGCGCACTGCTGACCGTATGCTTTCAGGAACGCGGTCAAGATGCGAGAGGAGGTCTTCGATTTTCCATTTTGACAGCTCCGGATTTTTGCTGAGAGCGTTATTCAGGTTGTTGACGTATCCCTGATGATGTTTGGTGTAATGCAGTTCCATGGTTTGCGCGTCAATGTACGGCTCCAGAGCGTCATACGAGTACGGCAATTTTCCAAGTTCGTGTGACATGTTCTTCTCCTTATTTAAAGTGTATTAAACGTGTTTAGCCGCCCGGTTCAATTATCCGGGCTTTAAAGTTAGTTAATACAGGACGGAAAAAGTTCACGCTTTCATGAAAAAAGGAGATTCCGATTCGCTTGAATTGAACAGGATTTAGATTTTGACCTTCATGATGGGCTGTTTCGCGAACGTAAGAAAAATCAGATTTTTCAGGCGGTAGTTCAGTATAAAAAAACCGATAAACAGGCTGACAAAACCGGCGGAAAAAAAGCCGTAACCGAATGAGCGGATGCCTGTCTGTACCGTAAACAACGTGGCGGCGATATTTGTTCCCAGAAATACGACGGTTAAAAGCAGGGCGTCTTTTCTGAACTCAAAATAGTACAGGATAATCAGCAGGAACTGAAACATAATCAGCAGGAACGCGGCAAGCACTCCGATTTTAAATATAACGAGCTGCATCCATTGCAGTTTCGCCGCATACATAACTTTAACCGCGCCTATAATCAGAAGTACGCTGATTACTCCCTGCAATTTGAGAAGGGCGAAGATACTTTCTTTCAGGTCTCTGATAATTTCATTGTGCGATGCTTCTATTGTTTGCAGTGAAGCTTTGTTCATGATGAGCGCATAGAATGTCTTATAACGCGAATAGAAACCGGTCTCTATTCGCATCAGGAACAATGATAAAGCGGGCACTATGCTGAGGTACGCCAGAAAAAAGGCGCTGTCGTACAATGGAAATGATTTAAACAGTCCCCGGATGGTGGTTCCGTATGGGGAATACCAGAATATGAATTTATCCGCCCATACAGCGAGGTTAATCAGAAAGCCGGACATAAACAGATCAGGATATTTACGGATATATCGCAGGAAGTTGAAATCAATCACTTTGAACGCTTCAAACTCGCGTACAAAGCTTCCAGTCAGTACAACGACAATAATGAATTGTCCCAGCCCGAAACCTGACAGGTAGCCGAGCAGTCCGAGTTTTTGCCCCATGATTTGCCCGCCAATCAGGCTGGTCACAGAACCGATAACGAAGCCGACAAAAATAAGGATGTAATTTTTGGTGGCGCTGATGAAAATCATGGTGTTCCACAGACAGCTGATTATTATGTACAGCATAGTTGTAACAAAAACATACCGCCAGTCAGGAATAACATGATAGAAAAAAATCGATCCGACAACAGCCTGCCCGGCAATTGTTATGATGAACAACGAAATAAAACAGGGGATCAGGCTGGCGTTTTCTTCCATATACAGCCTGTCCGCTACGTACCGGGTGGTGGTCATCTGGAATAATCCGGTGAATATCAGGGAAAAACAGAACACATAGACCACGGTTGTCCTGAAAATCAGGTAGTCTTCCGATGTAAGCACAGGCAGGCTCAGCGCTCCCAGCAACCCGATGCAGATAATGGACGACAACATCGGGCCTGATGAGATGATTGCGGAATACAAGTAACTCTGTACCAGCCCTGAATATGAATCTTTATGCAGTAATTTCTGTAAACGAAATCCGATTCCAGCCATAATTGTCCTCAGAACATATATTTGTCGTATAAGTTAAGATACTTCGCGAACAGTTCGTCACGGTTATAAAAACGTTCCACCCGCTGTGCCCCGGCTTTGCTCATCGCCGTGTATTGCTGGGGGTCGCTTAATATCTGAACGATCGCCTCTCCGGTTTCAGCAGGGTTACCGACGCCGGTGATCAACCCGCTCTTGCCGATTGCTTTGTCCTCAGGAATCCGGCCGTAGAGCATTTCCTGGCATGAACCCACATCAGACGATACTACCGGCAGTCCGACGGCATGCGCCTCGAGTATAACCAGCGGCTGTGCTTCGCTTTCGCTGGTCAGAACCAGCAGGTCGAGTTTCGGGTAGTATTCGTTGACATTGATTATTCCGGTAAACGTGATTTTATCGGTCATTCCCAGCATGTCGCGCAAGGCGACGCATTCGTGATAATATTCCTCGTCCTCGTCTGTCGGCCCCATGATGAGAAACCGGCAGTCGGGGAGCGCATCAAGCACCACTTTGCATGACTTAATGAAGGTTTTCACGTCTTTTATCGGCACAACCCTGCCGACCAGCCCGATAACAAAATCCGTCTTTGAGCTATCAAGGACGCGTTGTTGCGGCGTGCCTCCTTTAAGGTCTATGCCGTTGGGGATAATAGACACTCTGGACGGGTCGGCGCCTCCTTTGATCTGCTCGATCTGGTTACCTTCATAGAGCGTGATAATCTCGTTGCAATGATGGTAGCAGAGTATGCTCATCATACCGAAAAATGTTGTCCACCATTGCTTAAAGAAACTCATGGCTGTTTCGGGCCGTGTATCCGTTGCTTTTTCATCATAGATCCATGATGCCTGAGCGATCTCGATTTTGCGTTCGCGGGTATATATTCCATGTTCTGTCAGGATCAACGCCGCCCGCTGGTTTATTTTTCCGATTGAAGCGAGTATTCCCGCGTATCCGGTGGATATGGCGTGATATATGGATGCATCAGGTATCTGCGCGTGAAAAATGTTGAATAACGGCATCACGGTGAAGCGGTATGTCCAGAAAAAGTCAATGAACGATATGTTCAGGTTAAAATGATGGTACAGGTTAGAAATCATTTCCCATGACAATGTGGAGAATATGAGATCTTCGATAGTAAGCGACAGCCCATTTTCTTTGCCGGTAAGGTACGGAACCAGCATTTCAAAACGTGACAGGTTGCCGTTGACCGCTTCGATAATGAGTTTTTCCAGTTCGTCAAATATTTCTTTCTTTTTCCGCGAATAAATGCATTTTGGTTTTTGCGCTTCGTAGTCGTGTATGAATATCTGCCTGAGGTCAACGATGTTGGACGGCATCTGATATTTGAACTCGCGGATATAGTCGCGGGTTGGAAGGATTACAAGCAGGGAAAAACGTACGTCGGACAACGCGGTGACCAGCTGGTGAACCCAGCTTGAAACGCCGCCCGCTACGTATGGGTATGTTCCTTCCAGAATGAGGCATACATCACTGGTAGTACTCATGCCGCCTGATCTCTTCGCATTAATTGTTGTAACGCTTTGCGCGCTGTTTTACGTATATCTTCTTTCGGATGCTTAACAGCCAGTTCCGTAAGTTTTGTGATCGCTTCTTCCGCATGGAGAAGCCCAGCCATTTTAATCGATATTTTCTGCACGGACAGGTCTTTGTGGGCAAGGTTCTGAACAAAGAGTTCCGTCCCGAAAATTTTCAGGTCTTCCTGTTTGGCGAACTTGACACATTCAAGAATGATTTCCGTCCAGTCATCATTTTCCTTATCCAGCACAATACCGATATTATGATATGAATTTTTAAAGATAGTGAGCAGTGCGGCTACAATATGCCTCTTGATTTTTCTCGAGCGTTCCCGTAAAAACAGGGTGGAGAACTGGATAATCATTTCATAATCGAATGCCGGGTCGAAATCTATAAGCGCGAGTATATCCAGAAGGCGCACGAAGAGTTTTTCGTTGCGCCGCGATATCACCAGATAACTGAACAGGAACAGCGGGTCATTATAGGTGATAGTCTGTATTGCCTCAATTGTGTGGTTTTCCTCGGCGGGCGATTCTGACTGCAGAAGAAGGTCTATCAGCGGTATAACCGATTTTTTCGATCTGGCAATTTTCAATATTTCCACGCACAGATACCTGATATTCGCATTCGGGGATGTTACTTTAAACAGGATACGCGACACCAGCTCGTCAGGGACGTTCCAGTTTTCCCTCAGCATTTTTTTCTGAAGGAACCTGAGCACAATGACCTGTTCCTGAGTATACTCTTCCTCAGGGTACTCCAGAATGGCGTATATTTTGGGCCAGTGCGATAATTGCCAGAGTTTCGTCAATGCCAGCAACGCCGCATATTTCACTGTTTTGGATGTGTCATAGAAAAAAGACTGTTCCAGAAGCGGCACAAACGTTTCGTCATTCGATTTGCCCAGCCGTTCCGCCGCCGCGATTCTGACAAGGTCGTTGGAATCGATGCTGAGCGTTTTGGCAATAATACGGCGCGCTTTACGGCTTGTAATACCCGCTTTTGAGATTGCCGTCGCCCTGATATGAGGATTGCCGTTTTTGATGTGTTTAATCAGCAGTTTGTCGAGTATTCGCGGAGAAAAAGTATCAAGCGCGCTTGACGCTTTTAACTGGATTGTATAATTCTCTCCATTCACAGCGCTCTCAAGAAGCGTGTGCAGGATTTTCAGGTCTTCATATTGGGATAACCCGTCCAGAATCTCGTTAAGGACAGACGGATCCTTTTCCTTGAAATACCGGTCTAAATAGATAGTTTTCAGCTGATTGTTTTTATAATGATTTAAAAACCATATTGATGCTTTGCGTATGGAAGCCGCGTCATGCGTTAAAAACGGTTCAATCTGATTCCAGCTGGTGAACTGGTAAAAAGCGCCGAGCGTCTGTATGGCGGTAAACAGTATTTTGGTATCGGCGCTGTTGAGGAACGAGAGCACTGTGGATATTGATTCGGTTGCCCGTATTTTCTGGAATACATCCAGAATTTTGATGATCCGGTCTTTGTCCGCAGTTTTGCTTATTTCTATCAGGAACTGAACGGAAGCGGAAATACGTTTTTCTCCAACCTGTTCAATGGCGAAGTCGACCACATAATCTGATTCCGATTCCAGCATGGACAAGAGGCATTCCTTTTTATCCGGGGACTCTATTTTGGTAAAATGGGCTGTTGCCCTGTCGCGAAGATAGGTGTTTTCCCCTGCCATCATCAGTGCGAGCAGCGGCAAAGTGTTTTTAAGATCGGGATGCTCGCCGATAAAGTTGCACAGATGGATCTTTAATCCTTCGTTAGCCGTATCATTGATAATGTCTTGAAGACGCTGTTCGGATTCGTCCGTATAGTTTTTGAGCAGATACAGGAATCCCTGTTCCCGCAACGATGTGTCTGGGCTGGCGAGCATTGTTTCAAGAGCGGTATTTTTATCCTGCATGTTCCACCCAGTATTTTGTGACGTTTTTGACAGAATCCCATGGCGGCTTCAGCTCTTCAATGCGATGACAGTCGTCTTTAATTTCAGTGATTTGCCCGAGATGAAAATAGGCTTCGCATCGCCAGATAAGTATCTGCCAGTTTTCCGGGGTCATTTCGTATGCCTTATCAAAATACCGCAATGCTTCGGCATAATCGTTTCGTGCCAGAGCGACTTTCCCTGCCTGCAGAAGGACATTTACCTTAGAATTTGGTGATTTGAGCGCGTTTTGAATAACGTCCCACGATTTATCCAGATAAAATGTGCGTGACGATTTATCCAGCAGGCCGGATCGGCAGAACTTGAAATATTCTTCGCTTAACGCCATATTATAATCCTGTGAAAACGGATCGCTTTTTATCTTTTCCTTGAGCGAAAAAATATGTGTCTGAAAGTTTTCCTCAATTTTTTTCAGCGCGCTGGATGCGTAAAACCGGATTTCAATATCAGGGTCTTTGAGGCTTTCCTGAAGCATCATGATGGCATCAGGCGTATCTTTTCTGGACAGTTTTTCTATGACACTGCGCTTCATAGCCATATTATCGCTTCGCAATATATCCGAGAATGATTCGATATCCAGGCTGTCACGAATAAAATCTTCTTCCTTTAGCGGTCTTGAATCCTGCTGAGCGGGATCAGTGATGACGTACGATTCCACAAGGATATCATCATCTTTCAGGTCTTTATTTTTAACAGGGAATAACCGTTTGTAAAGATACATGCCGAGCACGGAAATATTTCCCGCTACAGGAAACAGCAATCCGTATAAAAAGCCTAATGCGGTAAAAAGCCGTCTGCCTCGCCTCAGCAGTATCGCATAGCCTGCGGCGTTTATTCCTGCGCCTATGATTAAAGAGGCAAAGGTAATAATCAGAGAGCGCGGGATTATCAGTCCTGTCAGTGAACAGACCGTCGCCAGATGAACGGCGATGCCGGCAGTAAAGCACACTATAAAAAGGATTATTGCTCCGTAAATATTTTTTCTTTGTCCCATTTTTTCAGGTCTTCTTTGGCTAGTTCTATCATTTGTTCTTTTGTTTCAACGGTTGAAATACATGAACCGATCCCAAATTCCAGTTCGAGCGGTTCGTCGCTTTTCGCTGAGTTGAGCCCGATCTGGTCGAATATCGTTAAAAAACGGCGTATTGCCATCTGCGCCTGTGACTGGTCTGTGGTGGTTAGAATCAGTCCGAACTGTATTTCTTCAGAATACCTGCTGACAATATCCGTAAAGCGTAGCGTGGAGTTGAGGAAAGAAGCGGTGAATTTAAGCATTTTAACCTGTAACGGGCGCGACATCTTATCTAGTCCGACAATACGAACAAAAATGATGGAAAGGGGTACTCCGTACCGCTTGGAACGGTAAAATTCCTGCGCGAGACGGTTATTGAAGTAGTCGAGCGTGTAGACATTGAGGACTTCATCAAGGATATTTTTCTTTTTGGCTTCCTGATAATACAGGGCGTTTTCTATATCTTTACTGACCCAGTCAGCGAGAAGCGTGAACATTTTGACCGTAGACCCGGTTATGTGGAAAAAGGGGATTTTTTCTATGGATATGGCGCCGATTACCGTGCCGTCGGTTTTAATGAGCGGAGCCGCCATGACCGGAGTGCCTTCTTTCAGTATGGCTGAAGCGTTATCCGAATCAATGATATCACGCACACTGTACACCCTCTGGTTCGTTACAGCTTTAATAATAATACCGTCCTCAAAGAGCAGGTTAATGCTTTCCGGTACGTCGCCTTCGGTGCCAGTGGTTTCTTTTAAGACGAGTTCATCTTTTTTCAACAGATACAACGAACATTGTTCCGCATGGATATGACGGGTCATGAGCTGGAGAATGGCACGGTATATCTCAGACGGGTTAAATGACTGAAGCTGTTTGCTGGTTTCGTACAGCCCGGCGAAGGTGGAAACATTGTCAAGCACACGTTTTTCCAGCTCGGCATTAACTTTTTTTACCAGCCTGTTTTCTTCATTCAGGTTTTCAGACCTCATTTTTTCACGTTCCAGCTCCTCACGGACACCGAGCTCTCGTTTTATGTACATTTGACGCAGTTCGCCGATAACTGCTCCCATCAGTAAGAAAACTATATACTGTTTGAACAAATACGGGTCGTGCGCAGGGTGCAGGCCCCGAAACAGATATGATATGCCCGCCAAAGCGGCGGCCGAGAATGACGCTGATACAATGCCCGCCATATTGCCGTAGCGCGACGCCGCGAGCAGAATAAGAATAAGATACGGATGCGGTTCCAGACCGTAAAAACCGGGATTGTTTTTCCAGCCCAGAAAATTGAAAAGCTGGAAAAAAAACAGCCCGATTATTATTTCCGATACGATACTTTTTTTTGTTACTTTCACCCGGCATACCCTTGTGCGTGCACTTTAATAGTGTTTATCAGCTTCGTCGGTGCGATCGGTTTCGCCAGAAACGGTATTTTTCTGCAAAACAATGTTTTACGTTCTTCAGTCGTCAGCCCTTTTATTCCGGTCATAATGATGGAAGGGATATCAATTGAATCCAGACATTCAATCCCGGTCAGGGAGATATCCGCCACTATAACATCAAACTTGTTCTTCTTTAGCAGTTTGCTTAGCGCCTCCGGTGAAGACACCGCAATAACGCTGAAATCATAGAATTCCAACGTTTCCCGAACTAAATCAACGGAAGCGGTATCATTATCCACAATCAAAGCTTTCAAGCCTTACCTCCGTTTATCAAGCGACCGGGTCAGTGACCGGGCAACATAACGGCAGGCCTTCTGCGCGGTTTCGTTTAATGAACCGATATGAAAAAGAAAACTGAAATCTTCACGCGTGTAGCTTGTTGCCCAGACTGTATCTCCGGCTGGAGCGACAACCAGTTTAACATCCATGCCGACAACCGGTTTATCGTGGACACCCTTTTTATACTTAAATTCACTGACCGAACCGATTACCAACGAGTCCGCGTCGAGTTTTTCAGCGATTTGCGCTATGGTGTACCGGCGAGTAAGTCCGTCAATGCCTTCTTCTACTTCGATTCCAAGCCGTTTTTTTACTTCATGGGGTGGTATAAGTACGAGTTTTTCAGTGGCGTACAGTTCCGTATACAGCAATTCCGTAACAATTTCACCTGCGTAGGGGTATGGTGATAAATTATTGAACGGCAGAACTGCAACCGCTCCGGTTCGCAGAAAATTGAAGTCGTGCTGGGAGTATTGTCGAGAATAGTCACATCCGCTGTATAAAAAAAGAACAATGAATATGCTCAGCCGCAACAGAAATGAACTTTTTAACAGTGATATAACCCGTTTAAAATGAAATAATCCCGTACGCGCTAATATATTGTGCCCGTGCGGCGGGTGCATTGTCTCCATTTTCATAAAGCAATTGATAACTCCCTACCAGTTCGAGGTTATTGATGACGTGCCACTTCGCCCCGACTTCGTACCCGAAGAGAGAAGCGTTGTCTATAAACATGTCGCGTTCGTCATCATTACCAACAAATGCCGTGCCATAACATGAAAAATTTTCATTTACCTGTTTTTCAGCACGTACTCCGAACTGGTGGGTACGGACTTTCGAGTCCATGGAGAAGAGAAGTATATTGTAATCCCTGTCTGTGCGGGAATCCGCCCAGAAATAACGGTAGGTAAGGGCGACCAGCGGATCCGAGAGGAGTTTCAGGTCTGCGCCGAGCGCGAGTTGTGTCCTGCTTCCCGGCCGTGTGGATAACCCTTCGCGTTTAACCGAATCCGCAAATATATATTTACTGTAAATACCTTCAGCCATGAGTGACAGTGCGTCATTTACCTGCCAGTTCATGCCAAGGTCGATATGATCGGTTTTGCCGCCATACACGACTGCCTGCCGTGTGTCGAGCAGTTTGTCGTGCCAGCTCAGGTTGAGATCGCACCGGAAATCGGTGCGGTTATCATACGTTACTCCCGCATTTACTGTATATATGTCTTCCGGCCCGTGATTTATTGAAATGGGGCCTATATTGATGCTGAAATATTTATGAACCAGCCAGTTCAGTTCCACGGTAGATTCCGTTAGATGCTCATGTACAGGGGGCAGTACGGGGTTGTCCCTGTCGTAGAAATAATATTTTGCCATTCCTGCGCGCAAGGCGAGGTCATGGCGCAGGTAAATGCTTGATTGTGAAGAATAGACCTGTGTATTTTTCTTGATCTCTTTAATCAGCAATAAGCCTGTTCTGAGGCTTGGAGCGTATTCTTTAATCAGCGATTCTGTTTCGTCTTCTATTTCTTTACGGCGCGCCCATTGTTTATCCGTGGTGCGCAGGATGTCCTGATACATTTTTAGCGACTTGTCCCAGCGTCCTTTTCTTAGAAAAACATATGCCATATCAGCGAGTATGTCAGGATCATCAGGATACTGCGCGTGCAGTTTGTCATAAATTGCCAGCGCGGCGTTATAATTCTCCAGTTCGGTGTATATCTGCGCGAGTGTGCGCATGACCAGTCTGTCATTCCTGATGTCATCAGGCGCGGCGCTAATGGCGTTTTCCGCGCGGTGTATAAGGTTATGCGACACAAGGCAGTCTATGTAATCGCGCCACAGATCCAGTGACCCATCGCTGTGCAATGCCTGCTGGTAATAACTGATCGCCGCCGGAATATTGTTGAGTTTTTGCAATGTCCGCGCCCGCATAGCGAAGTGCTTTGGATTCGGGATCGGTTCTTTGAAAAAAACGTCCATTATCTTATACAGCCAGGCCCGCATTTTTCCGGTGTCGCCGATTGCCTCATATAATGAGGCGATTGTATAGGCTATTTCAGTGTCGTCCGGTTTAATTTTCAGGTAGTCAGTGTAATATTCAATTGCCGTGCCGTACTCTTTTCTGTCCAAGTACAGGGATGCGAGCGTAAGTATAATATCCGCGTTGCGAGGCTGTTTGGCGTGAATCTGCTCGTAAACAGAGATTGCCCTGTCGTAATCCTTCTTCGTGTAGAGCAGTGAACCGAGCATGGAAAGGGCAGGGACAGATGCATCGCGGTCCAGCAGTCGATTCAGTACCGCTTCAGCTTCTTCGTACTGACCGAGTTCAATCATCGCTTCTGTGATAGACAGTTCCATTGCATCAGATACGCTTCCATTTAGCTGTTCGCTGAACGAGATGGCGTTCCGGTAGTCTTTGCGTTCTATAAGAAGGCGTACAATGGATTCCATCACTGCTGGTGAACGTGAGCCTGACTCATATAGCCGTTGGTAATAACGGAGCGACTCGGTTTTGAACCCGAGTGTTTCGCTTAACCATGCCAGTTGTTCCAGCAGGGCAGTGTCTTCGGCTGATCCGTCATCCAGTTCTTCGTACAGGAGGAAGGCGTCCATATATAATAGTTTTTGAGCGAACAGAGATGCCATTTCCCTGATATATCGCGGGTTGTTCGGGTTAATGCGATACAATTCACGTACCGTTAATTCGATTCTTGGCGTGTCTATTTGAGCGTAATACAGGTCGAGCGCCTGAACACGCAGTTTCTCGTTGTCTGGATTAGCGGTAATCATGTTTTCGATATAATACAGCGCCCGTTCCGTGTTGCCTGACCATGCGTAGAGCTCAAATATTGTGTGCGCTAAGGTTTCATTTTCAGGTTCATGTACCAGTAGCTGTTCGTAGGCAGACGCGGCGTTCGCAGGGTCGTTGTCCCATTCATAGATATTTGCTTTGAGCGCCAGCAGTTCACGTTTTGACGGGAACTGAGCAATCAGGCGGTCTATCTGTTTTTGCGCCTGCGAGTAATCTTTTCGTTCCAGATAAATGCCCAGCATCTGTTCGATAATCGTCATATCCATGCCGTAAAGCCGTTCGTATTCGATCAGGGCCTGCAATGCGGTATCAGTGTCTCCTTCTGCTATATTCAGGAACGCGTATTCTTCCAGTATGTTTTTATCGCCGGGGCTCATGGCGAGTAAGAGTTCATACATATTCAGAGCATATTTGTTGAATTTAAGTTTCTGATATAACCGGGCACAGCTTAAATAGAGGTCGGGTATTTTTGGGCAATGCGTAAGGATGTGGTTGTGAAACGACTTTATATCAGGAATAGCGTTTAATCGCTGTGTTACGGCAAAAATGTTGTACCAGTATTCCGGATTGGTATTGTCGAGCTCGATAAGGCGTGTATAAACGGTCTGAGCCATATCGTCCTGCGATGTACACACTGCGCACCAGCCGGCTTTTTCCAGTACGTCAATGGAATCATTGAACTTAGCGAAAGCCAGATTCGCTATTTCAATCGCTCTCTCTCCGTTTTTGAGGCGCAGGTAAATGTCAATAAGGTCGATGTAATACGCCGGATTATTTTTGTCGAGAACCTTCATTTTTTCTGTAATGGCGGCTATTTTCAGCCATGCCCGCCCGCCATGTGCGGAATATAATGCCCTAATTTTTGTATACAGTTCGAGAAGATACTTTTCCGCTTCCGGCATACAGTCTATGTTGTGTTCCAGTACTTCAGCGAACCGTTCGTATTCAGCGAGTGATTTATCCGGCATACTGTTCCATTGATATAAACGGCTCAGGTTTTTGTGGGTGTTATAATCATACGGTTTGCTAGCGCTGATTTGTTCATACAGGGCAAGCGTTGTATCCACACTGCCGAGCAGTTCATTAAGCTGAGCGATATTCGCGAGTGCTTCTTTTCGTCCATCCTGATCTATGGCGTTATTGTATTCCTCCAGTGCCATGGTATATTTTCCGCTTCGTTCCAGAAGTGAAGCTATTTCCATGTGCGACGGGTATATCCTGTATGCCGCGAGTAATATAGTAGTAAAAAAGAGCAGGACTTTCCACACATCCAGTTTCATTTATTACTATCTCCGGGCGCAGGTTTTATTGTGACAGCTATATTCTTTTTTACTATGGGGTTGACCGGAAAAATGATTCGTCCCAACCCCTCCGTATCAGTGGCGAACGTGAATAAGTAATCAGGCGTTGAAACGGAGTAGGATGTATCCGTGTGCAGGTTGGCGAGTTCGACAATGATTTGCCCGAATCCGGTCAGGCTGAAAGATACCGTATCGTTTGCAATAGCGAAATCCTGAATGCCGGCAGTCGATTTTTTTAGGTATGTTTTTTTAGGCTTGTTGCCGGTTAAGCTGATAGTCGCGGTATCCGCCGTCGCAAGATGAACATAAAGCGAATTCTGATAGTGCATGAAACCGAGCACCGAGCTGGATTTTTCAAGATCGGGATACCGCGTTTCGTTGTCGAACCGTATGGTCTGGCATGCTCCGTACTCGCTGATAATGAACGTATTGGCATTTTCCTGATCGATTTTGGTATTAAACCAGCTATGTGCAGTGTCTATGTAATGTGACGCGAATGTTGAAAAATATTCCTGTGATATGGCATATTGATATATCTCATTCAAGGCGGATAGAGACGCTATTTTCTCACCGGAATAAAAATGGTAATAAATATTTGCCGGTTTAATGCGCAGGGGATGCTCTGTCCGTTCGAAGGTATTTATGACTTTTCGGAATCCGAAATAGGGCCCTTGCCATAAGTTTGTATAAATGTTTTCGTTACAGGCGGCGGTGTAAATCTGAAGCCCTTTTTTTGTTTGCCTGCGGATTGGGCAGAGAAATGTGTATGAATTATGTTCCGCGTCAAAAATGGGGTCGCCGCCGTTAATGTTTCTGATGCCGTTTTCCATGCAGAATTCCAGAACTTCATTTGTTGGGGAACAGTTGCCTGTCCAGAAAAAGAGGTGTGTCGGTTCCGACCCTTCGGGTAACCATTGGTTTATCATTTCAAACGATTTAACTATTTCCATATCAATAATTTCTTTCATCGAGCCATTGATAATGCCCATATCCATAGATAAACTTTCGTATTCCGTATCTTCGATCATTTCCGCGTATTTTCCTGTTGCGGGTACTGAATAGGGCGGTATCACAAGCGCGGTTATATTTTTTGACCAATGCAGGGGATGTGTATATCCATGTGCCGCTGGCTCAATATAGGGTATTTTATACATTTCACGGATAGCGTTGGTTACTCGTGATACGTCATCGATCCACGGTTTTTGTTCAGCAATCACGATTTCACCCGCAACAATAGACGCCGATGTAGGAATAGGGTACTTTTTCATGATTTCTTCGATTATTACTTCACCGCACAGGCGTTTCCCGTCAACCTGAGACAAACTGATAAACGCATCGCCGTCTATATGGGTGAACAGTATTCTGCTTCCGAACAGGGTTGTAGTATCAGGTTTCGGCATGGATTCCATATCGAACGCTTTACTGAACAGTAGAAATGGGTTTATTCGCCATGCCATGGTGTAGTCTTCAGGGTTGAAATATATGACATAGCTCTGAATAACCATGCTTCCCGTGTCGCAGGTGATAACTGCGGATGAACTGCTGTCGGCTAAATCAGTGCGTTTCAGTTCAAGGTAGGTGGTAACGTCATCGCGAATTGGCTTGAGTTGTTTGTAGTACGTTGTCTCGAAATCCAGAGGGCGTTCAAACTCAACCCACTCTGAATTTTTGGAAACAATGTCTATAACCAGCGGATTGAGTGTTTCATTGCCGAGGTATTCCAGCCCGAACTTGATATAAAGCTCCTGAATAAGCGATTCGTCAGTCGATACGCCGTCTGATGATTCCATAGCGCCGATAGATCCGAGAATTGCTACTCTTTTCCCATCATCGATTTGTTTTATGAGCCACTTGATAAATGTTTCAGGCTCATGCATGGCTGTATCCTGAAACCATGTAATAATACCCCTGTATTTTGTCATGGTTCCGTCATCAGGAAGAGGTGTGTTAATGTCATGGTAATCGAGAATTAAACCCAGATGGTTTAAAATGACTTCCGCGTTGCCGTGCAGTAATGTCCGTTCAATCTTTTTTTCTTCCGTCGAGTCGTACAGAGCGAGGATGTGACGGGATACCGGCACTGTTTCCGCATGGATAACGGAAGTGAGCAGAAGGAGCATGAATACCAGGTTTATTCGCCGTATCATAAATCACCTTGTTGTGACGGATCGGGTATTGTGGCTAGTTTTATGTCGGCGACAAGTGGCCAGAACCCGTTTTCAAGACTGGTTTTGTAGATCGTTTTAATCTTTTGCTTGTCGGATGCTTCGGCGTAATCCAGTGTAATAACCTGAATTCCATATTTTTTTTGTGCCTGTTTGAGCTTTTTTGTCCATTCAATCGTTGTGTCCGCATCCTGATCGGTATATCGTTCGTTTTCAAAGTCAAAACCGGTGTAGAGGTCTTCTACCAGAGCGATATCCACTGATCCGGCGAACGTTTCAAGCATGGCAATGCCGTTATTGCTGATAATGATGATTTCCGGGTATGCTTTTCGTATCTCTCTGATGATCTTTGCCATGGCGAGCTTAGCTCCCGCGTATTTTTCCGGGTCACGCCATTCAAGGTACAGCGCCGTATCGATGGTATCCAGAAAGATGCCGTCGTAGCCTTTATTCAGGATTTTGGGAATAACGCGCCGGATAAAAAAATCGCTCCAGCGTTTGTCGCGCGGGTCAATGTAGTAATTGCCTTTCCAGTCAGGGTTTTCATCAAGGATATATGCCTCGTTTCTGATTTTTTTCCAGTACCAGCGGTAATCCTCAACTTCCCCGAGGCTGACATACCCGATGCAGGTGATTCCGGCGTTCTTGTATGCGGTTGGGTCAGGGACGCTGTCGGCGTCAAGAATCGCCATGGCATAGCCTTTGAGGTCGTCGACGGAAGTTATTTTGCCGTAGTAGCATAGCCATGGGTACAGCCGGGATTTTTCTCCTGACTTCAGGCTGGATACAAACAGAAAAAGACAGAGGCTTATTGTGATAATTACCAATACTTCACGCATCAGGTGTCTCCTGTTTTAACGCGGATTGATCACTATGAAGGATTCTTTTCCCCTGAATCGCATCACGTACATGGATTTCTACAGTAATTCTATCGGTTTTTTTGAGTAATTCTTGACTTTAAGAAGGGAAAATAACGCAAATTTTCAGGGATAAAGTGATCGTCGGACGATATTTTGTGATCGTCCGACGAATTTTTTGGTGGTTGCGTGAGAATTTCATTCAGGCAAAAAGCTCTTGCGGTTTAATGTCAGGATGATGATACCGCTTGCGGTTAAGCGATATTTTCTTAAACTGAATAGCCTGTTCAGGGCACCACTGAATGCATCCCATACAGTGTTCGCAATGATGAAGCCATGAGGGCTTTTTATCTTTAAGCACAATATTGTTTACGGGGCATACTTTTGCGCAAATACCGCATCCGGTGCAGGTATCCTGTACCCAGAAATCTTTGTCGCTGGTTTTGATTTTTCTGGAGAACCCTTTGTAAATCAGGCTTGAAAAAAGCCGGTTGATAAGCGGCATGTCGGATGCGGGTGATAGTTCTTGTTTGCTTTTTATGTGCTGGGCGATTTCTTTTACCTGAACCTGTGCTTTTTCAAACATTTTCTGCTGTTTTTCCACAGCTATCGCTCCGTATAACGGGATATAATTCCCCGGCATCTGTATTTTGAACCCGCTTGAAAGATGAATATTTTTCTCTGCAAGTGCCTTTTTGAGATTTATCAGTGTCCTGCCGATACTTCCGCCGTATGTGGTTACCGCGAATGTGTAGGTTCCTTGAGGAATCGATAGCGATCTGACGAATTCGTTGACTATCATAGGCAGTCCCCATGCGTAGACCGGAAACAGTATCCCCACTGCATCCGCCGAGACAGGGACAGGTTTTTTCATGAATGAGGGGATAGAAACAAGTTCGGTATCGCCAAGCGATTTCGCCATCAGTTGAGCAATGCGCAGGGTGTTGCCTGTTGACGAAAAGTAGAATAATTTTGTTTTCATAATGTACCCACCTCATGATAGAGTTATTGCCTGTTAATACTATCACTATACTACTCCTTTACAAAATTCAATATGAAAAAAGATAGGATTATTATGAGCAGATTGCCTTATATTTCAGCGTCAATACCCGGTGTCGGCGGCACAATCAAAGCGGAACCTTCACATTTTGTGGTTGATGAAATACCGCTGTATGAACCGTGCGGAGAGGGTGAACACATTTACGTTACCATGACGCGCGAAGGATGGACAACACAAGCGCTCAGGACTGAAATGACACGGCTGTTTAGCCTGAAAGAATTTGATATCGGTTTTGCAGGCATGAAAGACAAACAGGCACGGGCTACACAGACGTTTTCATTGCACCTGCATCATGCTGACGTGGATGAGGTTGTCTCGACTATTAAAAACGCTCTTCCTGTGGAAAATGTAATCGCAAAGCGGCATCTGAATAAACTGCGCCGAGGGCATCTGCTCGGTAACAGGTTTTCCATAGTACTCTCAAATCCCGAGCCTGACTGTATGAGCAGGATCGAAGAAATCGCATCGGTAATCATGAATTCCGGTTTGCCGAACTTTTTCGGGGAACAGCGCTTGAGCGGCGATAACGCCGACCGGGGCAAAAAAACGCTTCTGGGCCAACAGGTACGGAAGCAGTGGCTTCGCGAACTGCTGGTGTCCGCGTATACGTCGCATCTGTTCAATATATGGCTCACTGACCGTATGGAACGAGGTGATTTTTCTACACTGATTGATGGCGATATCGCCAAAAAGACCGATACCGGCGGCATATTTGAGGTGGAAAGCGCCGCAGTGGAAATGCCGCGGTTTATCAATCGGGAAATTACCTATACCGGACCGATATACGGCAGTAAAATGCGCAAAGCCGGATCAGTTGCGGGGGAATATGAAGACGCTATCCTGCACAATGAGAATATCTCTCTGGATATGTTCCGTCCGCTGAAGTGCGAAGGTTCGCGCCGCGCGGCCCAGTTGTTTCCTCAGGACTTGTCATTTGAAGCATGCGAAGAGGGTATCTGTTTTACATTCAGTATACCGAAAGGTTCGTATGCCACAGTTGTGATGCGTGAGTTCATGAAATCCGATGGGCTCGAGACGGTGTCCGGTTGTGATAACGGCGATTAATGCCGCAGAACCGACCGGGGCTGGTGAGTCAGAAGCCCACAGCATCGTACGCACATCGGGAGCAGTTTGAACTTTTTGAGCAGTTTTCTGAAAGCCCTTGCTTCTGTGCCGTTCCAGATTTTGAGAAACGGGGTTGTCCGTATATCGCCGAACCGGTAATCCGGGAAATCGGGGCAGAAGTTTAACTGCCCGTTCGGGAGCAGTTCCGCGATGAACCACGGTCTGAAACAGGTTTTTCGTCCCATGGTAAACCGCATGTCAAAGTAGTACCGTTTGACCTCGTCCGGGTTCAGTACGGGGTTGAAATGCAGTTTGAACGGCACATTGAATTCGTTACTGCGTATCATTTCCGTGAGCTTTTCTATGTGAGGTATATCATATTGCGTGATATCCGCCTTGAACCCTTCGAGGCTGTCAAAACGGGTATTCAGTTGTTCTTCCGTAATCCGGTTTGTGCCTGCAATCAGTTCATTTGTAACGAAAGTCAGATACGAAATACACATTTCTTCAGGATTAAACCTGCGGGCAGTATCGATCAGTTCAGGAAAATGGTACTGGTTTTTCGGGGTGATCGTCGAAAAAATGACGGATAATTGCTTAGGCTGTTTTCCGTATTTTTTCCTGAAGTGGTTGACTGCATTGAGTCCGTCTTCCATTTTTTGAAATGTTCCTTTGCGGCACCTTACTTCGTCGTGTATCTCAGGCGGACCGTCAAGAGATATTCCTATATGCAGGTTATCGAAAGAAGCAAGATCAGGCGCGTATTTTTCAAGCAGTAACCCGTTAGTGATAATGCCTGTCTGAAGCCCGAGGCGGTGGATTTCCCTGAAAATATCTATAATGCCGTCGAACATCAAAGGTTCACCGCCCCAGAACGATATATACGGATTGAAATGTGCGGCGGAACGAAGAAAATGTATCCAGTCGTCGGCGCTCAGTTCTTCCTGCTGCCATTTCTGATGGCGGGTTGCCGTTTGTCCGCACATAACGCAGTTGAGGTTGCATCGGTTGGTTATTTTTATATTGATGGATCTCGGCGCGGGAGCATAGCCGAACGGAATTTTATCATACAAATAATAGGGAAGGTCATGCCGGATATAGTGGTCATAATTGGCTTTGAACAGCCGGGGTATGTCTTTTATGGAATGTTTTTTTAATTTGTGTATCAGTGTTTCAGTGCTCATGGTTTTTTCCGTGCTGATATTTAAGAAGAGATGACGATACTATTTGTATTTGTCGGGATTATCATATACTATAAATGCTCAAAAGATATAGAAAAATGTGGGGTGTAGATGAGTGGTCCGGCACAGAAACTCAGGATGTTTTTGTATAACCTGAAATGCGATGCGGTATTTCTGCTCGGGCATATAGTTCCGCGCGAAAAAGGGCTGTGGGTATTCGGATCATGGTTTGGGCTGAAATACTGGGGCAATTCGCGTTTTTTCTATGAATATGTGCGTAGGAACCATCCTGAAATACGCGCCGTATGGCTGACCCGGAACCCTCTTGTCCTTCATTATCTTCTTGAACATGGGTATGAGGTTTATGATGCCCACAGCTTTAAGGCTGTGATGCTGACTCTGCGCGCTGAATGCTGTTGTATATCACATAACCTCTACGATATCAATGAATACGCGGGCGGAGCGCTTCCCGTGATCCAGTTGCGCAGGGGCACGCCGTTTCTGTATGTTGAGGCTGGTGAACACCGTTTAAAAAAAGGTTTTTTTCATACGTTCAGAAAATGGATGCGCTTTCCGCTGTACAAAGAATGTATCAATCACTGGCGCAGGGAATTTGTTATTGCGTCTTCCGAAAAAGTGAAATCAATCTATGAACAGTATTTCAGGGTGCCTTCAGCAAATATTGCTGTAACCGGCTATCCCCGCACCGATATGTTGTACCATCACAATCGATTGGCGTCTTCAGTACAGGAGAAACTGGATCTGATCCACGCCGAGAACGGATATGCGGGGATATATGTTCCTCACGATGACTGCGAATCATTTATTAACCGGGCTGACAGCATAAATGCGGAACTGAAAAAAGCGCGGATTACTCTATTCCTGAAATTTTATGTCCGGCCGTCGACGGAAAACCTCAATAAACTGAAGTTTTTGTCAAACATAGCGATCATCCCTGACGATTGTGTCAACGATGATGTATTCCCACTACTGCCGTCCATGGATTTTTTCCTGACGGATTATGCAAGCATGTTTCTTGATTTTTTGCTGTTGGGTAAACCGGTGCTGTTCACACCATTTGAAAAGTCTCTGTCCTTCTTCTATGAGTATGATGATGTTGCTCCCGGTAAAAAAATTGCCGCCTGGCAGGATCTTGTGCCTACTCTGAAAGCGGTTGTGTCGAACCCGCAGGAATACGAGGCACAACGTGAACGAGTATGCGCGGAATTTCATGCTTTTCGTGACAGCCAGTCATGCAAACGGGTATTTGACTCGGTCATCGCGTATCTCAAAGAGGTATAAATGGTAAAACAAAAACAGGATACGCTCAGAATCAGTGTTATTACTCCGACATATAACCGTTGTGCATGGCTTGAGAAAACAATGCGGTCGGTGCTTGAACAGGACACGGGCGGTGAACATATTGAATATGTTGTGGTAGACAACGCCTCGACCGACGCTACCCGTTCCGTGGTGGAGTCGTTTATCGGGCTGAACGAACTTGTTTCTGTACGCTATGTCTATGAACCGCAACAGGGATGCAATTACGCTCGGAACACCGGTATTCGTTCAGCGAGGGGTGAGTACCTTATCTTTTTTGACGATGATATCATTCTTGCCAAAGGTTCTATACGTGCATACCAGTCAGCGTTCCGGCATATGCCTGATAAGGATATTTTCGGCGGTAAGATCCTACTCGCTCAACCTGATTTTGAATTGCCGGACTGGCTGGCGATTTCAGGCCCGTTCTGGCGGTCTATGATTGTACTGATTCGTGACTATGGCGCCGAGAACAAGGCGTTTGCAATGCCCGATACCTGTCCGGTTACGGTTAATATGGCTGTCAGAAAACGGGTGTTTGACCAGTACGGCGGTTTTGATGTTCAGTACGGGTTTGTCGGTAACGCTCTCCTGCCTGGAGCGGATTACGAACTTTTCTGGCGATTGTCTTCACATTTTCCAACATGGGAGTATGTTGCCGGAGCCGTGGCGTATCATCCGCTCAAAGCATCTCAGGCTAAAAAAGCGTACTTTAGGCGCCGGTTATTTGGTGTCGGGCGCGTAACGTATCGTCTTCAGGCGTTTCCCGCTACGTTCACGCTTTTCGGATTGCCGTTATATTTTATTGAGTTTATTGTCCGTAATGCGTTCGCGGCATTATGGTACAGGATTTGCCGCAAGCCGGCGGAAAGTTTTTATTATGAGACGGAAATGATCCTGAATTACGGATGTGTATACGAACATTTCAAGTCAGGAAAAAAGAAATCGTCTTCCTGAACGGTTCAGCTTTTGGAATACACCTCGATTGCTCTGCTTATTTCATCAAAGGGTGAGGGCAGGGTTAAGAGTTCAGTCATCTTATCCTTAATCGTTTTTCTTTCCTGCGAACAGTTTTTTATCATGTCCTCAATGCATGATAATACCTTGTTAAACAATGTGTCCGGCGAGGACAGGCATGCCCTGCAGTCTATGCCGTACTGATTCTGCCCGAAAGAGCCCAGCAGTTCGTCGTATTTAACTGCCCAGCCGATAACCACAGCCGGTATGCCGTTTTTGTACGCGTGAACTATGCCGTGATATCGTGATGCGACCACAAACCGGCTTTGTCTGATAATCTGTTCCAGCTGAAGCGGGTTGTAATTGTCAGACAGGCATGCTACCGCTACGGAAGCATCGAACATGGCGGCGATTTTCCGGCAAATATACTGGTCGTCCTCGGCATGGCTCACGATATATACATGGAACTCCTTTTCGATCAGCCGTTCGATTATTTTTTTGTACATCTCATAGAATGCCGTGGAGCCAAGATGATTAAACACATTCATATTTGGAATGATACAGACAGCGGGACGCTCCAGTTTGTCAAATTGGTCTGCCGGAGAGTGGGTGTAGATATTCGTAAGGTCATAATGCTCGTTCATAAGCACGATATCCGGGGATTTCGAGACATTTTTCAGGTTCAAAGAGTGCAGGGTTCGCAAACTTTCTTCTTCGCGCGCATAAATTGTATGAGCCGTGGGCAGGTAAAGCCTGCTGAGTATCTTAATCGCTGGTTTGCGTGACGTGGAAAACGATAAAGGCCCGAAGGATTGCGGAAGCAGAATATAGGGGATATGGTATTTACGGGCAAGGATGAGAGTCATAAGGTAACCGAGCGCTTTGGAATCGCCGAACTGTGATGACAGGGCAAAACCGCTGATATCTATAACGCATGACGCGTTTTTCATGATGGACATCACGCTTTTTTCTGCTTTTTTGAACCGCCGGGCAAAGAAAAGCCGGTTTAAAGGCATTGCCATACACATTTTGAGATTGAAATCCAGCGGGACAATATCAAAAGTGAATTGTTCTTTTTCCGTATCGCTTCGTTCGTAATCGCGGAAGGAAAGAAGGACGCATTGCTTGTCAGGATGGCGTTTCCGTATAGCGTCAATAACGGTAAAAGTCATTGCCTGAGCGCCTTTGTTAAAAAGTTCGCCACCATTAATAAGCACATAGTGCCCGGAAGAACGGGGCCGGTGCCGGTATCGAATCCAGCACCATAATCCTGTCAGCAATGCCCAGTAAAATGTGAAGGTCTGTTTGTGCCAGATAATAGTCGCGTTTTCTTTTAAACGGCTTAGCCGTATGCTCGTGTATATTCGGTTTAACCGGTTATCCGCTCCCCATTTGAGGAAGCGCTGTCTGCGCGAGAGCTTTTTGGCGGCATTTTTAAAACGCTGAAGTTTTTGAAGTTCAGCGAGCTGTCCGTTGAGCGCCGCTCCCATCAGTAACGCGTATTCAAGGCGTTCAGTTTTTTCCTTATAATAATCCTGCGATTTTTTTATAGCTTCAATATCAACAGGTTCCAGATGGAAGTACTGGGAGTGGCGCGCGAGTATATCCCGTCCTTTTTCAGTTCGTACGATGATATTGGATTTACCGAGCGGGTCTTTGTCTTCAGGGATATAGCAGTCACCGAACGATATATCAGCGTGAAGGTTGAATTTATCAATACAGAACAGGCACCTGTTTAAAGCGAAATATTTTTTTGATTTGAGCCGGATATCTTCATCCACAAACACGGTTTTGCCGGAGGAAAAAGTCAGCTTTATGTCGCCCGGCCAACCGCCTTTCTCCTTTGATCGAAACTGGATTTTTTGAAGCGAGTCAGAACGCTTTCCATACCATTTTGTTAAAGCTGACAGCACATTGTAGTTCAGTGTCTGATGGCAGAACAGTCCGAGAAACAGCAATGAACCGGTGTCATACCGCAGGTGCGCAAAGACTTTTCGTAACGCGGCAAACTGGCATGATGTGCCGACCAGAATATATTTTCGTCCCGGGTGAGATCGTATAGTCGATACAATATTCGCGAGTGAAACTGGAATATAATGCGATCCGGCGGATGTCATAGCCTGAGCCGGATCGGTAACCGGCTGGAACTGCGCCTGCGTTCCGCTGAATGTGTCGAACTGCAGAACAAATGCTTCCGTATACTCCTGATGAGCGAGAAGCTGGTATATCAAAGTTGTGACCATGCCGCCACTTACAGAGTGTTTGCGTATTTCCATATCTTTTGTCCATGCATTGTAGGCGGCGATGTACGCGTCATGCCGGATGATGGATTCGATCTGGTCCGTATAATGGGGCATCGGTGTATCAGTGCCGGTCAGGTCAGGCGAGAGGAAGTCAAGCCCCTGGCAGATGCCAGCGCAAATACCGCATAAGGTGCATTGTGTATAATCAATCGAGGGAATAAATTGCCCGTTCCTGAATGACATGGATATTGCTTTAACGGGGCATAGCATTTCGCACGTCCCGCATGATGTGCAGAGGTTATGCAAACAGGTTGTGTCTATTGTGGCACGCTTTTTCATCGTCTCCGGCAGAGGTTGGTTCCTTTTATGGATTATTATAGTACTTTATGGTGCCATTTTCTAAGAAAATCACCATATATTTTCCTATCAGAGGAGACAGCGCCCTGTATACCACAGATATACGACGCGAATTCGCTGGCGTTGCGTATTGTCGTCAGCGGATTCCATCCGTGCAGTAATCCAAGTATGGCAACAGCGCTGAAAGCGTCGCCAGCGCCAACTGAGTCGATAAACCTATTGCATGGTGATGCAGGAGTATAATATCGATAGTCGGGGTCTATATAATAACAGCCGCGGCTTCCGGCGGTAATAATCAGTGACCGCAACTCGTACTTAAGAAGAAAGATGGCGCTGTACTCCAGCCAGCCGGGCTCAGAGGCAGGATCGATTTCCACAACAGATATAAACTCATCAATATTCATTTTCACACAGTGGCTTATCTTTAGTAATGATTGAATAATATCATGATTCTGCCATGGGCTTCGCAGGTTGATGTCATTGAAGATAAGAGGGGAATATGCATCGACTATGGATTTGATGATATTCCGATTGTTCTGTTCTCTTTGGGCAAGTGAACCGAAATAAAGAATTGAAACCAGTCTTGCGCTTAGATGCCTGATGCACTCATCAGCGTTGATGTGGTCATAAGCCTGTTGCCCTGCGATATCAAATGACGGTTCGTTATTGGTAAAAGACACATTTACTCTGCCGGTAGGGTATCCTGTAACAATTTGAACGCCGGAACTGTCCATTCCCCAATTCTGCATGGCATTAAGGATAAACTTTCCGTAGTCGTCATCACTGACTGCGCTGATAAACAGAGGGTTTGTTTCAAATCCGTGCAAATGCCACGCCACATTGAAAGGTGCGCCTCCCAGTTTGAACGATCCGTCGGGGAACCGGTCGATCAGTACTTCTCCGAATACGATTGGGGGCGAATAAGTTTGGGTTTCCATAGGTCTATTCTTGCTTTCAGGAAAGAAATAATATACATTAAAATTTAGTTCGTTTATTATGAATGTCATATTCCATACACAAAATACCACATTGAGTATAATTTAGTCATAATAATTATTGGGAGAGTCCATGCGTGTGCAGTTAAGCCGGTTTCCGGCATTAGTCATAGCCGTAATTGTCCTGCTTTTTACAGGAGTCTCCACAGCTCGGCAGATTGTGACACTGAACGGATTCCTCGATATTGGTGCGCTTGATAACGAAGGCGAAATCGCTGAATTCGTGTTGTGGACAGGAAATTCGGAGTATACGATTATTAATAATGAATCTACGAAACAGCTTGAGGATTATGTCCAATCGTACCTTATAATCTCAGGCACGCTTGAACGGTCTGAGTCAGGGGCTTTACTTCTTAATGTGATAGACTTTTCGCTGGACATCGATTGACCGTTCATCAGTCAAAATATCGTCGGACGATCACTCTATCCCTCAAACATTTTAACCGCCTGTAAATTTTCTTATTTAAACATTTTCTGAGATAGTAAGTCTTAATTATATGAAAAATGATGCGCCATGCATACATTGGGCACTATAATTAACTTAAAATGAAGGAGTTTATGGAATGTCACGGAACAAAACAATGAAAATTTTCACGGTAATGACAGCTGTATTATTGCTCGCGGGATCATCGCTTTATGCTCAGTGCAGTTATAGCGGGGGCGGTATGAAATCAAAGGATAAATCGTCGGAATCCGTGCCGCCGCAGTCTCAGTCGTCACAATCAGGTCAGGAAGAAGAATCTACAGGAACGACTACGTCCCAACCCATTCAGGGCGATACTGGCGCTCAGGGCGATGAATCAAACTAAAAATTATTTTGATTAGGCTGTTTGAAAAGAGAAGTATAAAAAAAGTAACGCCTGACTGTATACCTCACAGTCAGGCGTTACTGGCTTTTAGGCAAGATATTAGTTATTCAGTACCGACATCGCTTCAGCGCGGTATGAATCCATAAGGTATGGAATACCTGTAACTTTCGCGCATTCTTCAGTAAGAGACATGAGCTCATTTCTTGTGATTGCAGGCAATGAGAAACAACGCGAACCAGCCATAAGCTGTTGGAGTCCGACTTTTAGTTTGTCAGAGTAACAGTAAATGCCGATCGCTCCGAGAGGTATCTTCTTGATTTCGGATTTGCCGACGATATCAACCACGTTTTCGTAACAGACGAAAATTTCTTCGGGAGTTTTTCCGAACTGGCTGACTGTGTTCGGCAAGTCGTTATTTTTAAGCCACTCGTCAATATTTTTGCCGACCATGCCCGGAATCATCAGCGCGCGGCCCATGCAGATCGCTTTGGTATACGGCGCTCCGAGAGCAAGGGCTTTATAGATGCCGTCTTCAGATGAGAACCCGCCTGCGAAGGCAAGGTCAGGAACGCGCAGTCCTTTCTTCTGAAGTATGGTCGCAAATTCGTATGCGGCCGCATGCAGATAGATAGTAGGCATACCCCACTCTTCCATCATGCGCCATGGGCTCATGCCTGTTCCGCCGGGCGCGCCGTCGATGGTGAGCAGGTCGATCTGTGCCTTGGATGACCATTTCAGCGCCATTGCCAGTTCGCGCAGTCCGTAGGCGCCTGTTTTCAGGGTAATGCGTTTGTATCCGAGTTTGCGTAATCTGGCGCATTCTTTATAAAATCCGTCTTCATCAATAAAACCGAGACGGCTATGGCGTTCGAACTCTTCAAGAGCGCCGTCTTTAAATGCCTGCTGGTTAATTGGGTCTGACGGATCAGGGGTTACTATATAACCGCGTTTCTGCAGTTCGAGAGCGCGTTCAAGCGATTTGACTTTAATTTCGCCGCCGATGCATTTCGCGCCCTGTCCCCATTTTAATTCGATGGTATCAATACCATGTTTGTTAATGATATATTCAGCGACGCCGAGACGGGTGTCCTCGACGTTCATCTGAATGAGGATTTCGCCTTTGCCCTGATGGTATCTTTTGTACGCTTCGATACGGCGGTCCATGTCTGGCGCTTCAACCACTTTGCCGTTTTTAAGTACCAGTTTAGGATCAATACCGCACACGTTTTCACCGCATACAATCGTGACACCTGATAATGCCGCCCCGACAGCGAAATGTTCCCAGTTTTTGCGGGCGATTTCAGTGGATCCGAGAGCGCCGGTAAAAATCGGTAATGACATGGTCACTTTTTTGTCCCAGCCGTATGATGTTTCCGTGTTGACAGCCGGAAATATTGCAGTATCAGGGTTTCCCTGAACGCCTGCAGGAAGGCCTTTCGCTCCGAACGCGTATCCGTGAATGTTGAGGTGGGAATAATCGACGGGGTAATCTTTTTTTGCGCCCGCGGTGACGTCACCGAACGGGCCCGGGTAAATCAATTCGCGCCCGCGAAAACTCGCCTTAAACACTTCGCAGTTTCCTCGGCATCCATCAATACAGCGAGCGCACAAGCCGCTCATTAAAACAACGTCTTTTGAACGGTTAGCCGTCCGTGTTGCATCATTTCCTTTTGGGCCGGAAAGGTTCATGATTCTTCTCCTTTGTAGTGGTTTATACACATAGTGCATACGCACAGTGACTGCAAGTAACTAAAGGAAGAATATATATGGTGAATGTATCGTGCATCTTAGCAAATCTGTTATTCAGGTGTCTATCGATTAAATTAAATATTGTGATTATTTTAGTAGTTAATAAAAAATTTGTATCTAAAGATTGCAAAAAGAGTCGAACTTTTTCTGAAAATGCAGTTGAAACTGAAAAAACTTTACTTGGTATCAGCTGTTACGCTACTATAATCGAACGTGATTTGATTGAAAAGAATAAGGATACGCGATGCCGGAAGAAAATGAAAAGATTCAGGAAGTTTTATTAGATCTGATACTCGATAACGCCATTTCGTTTGAGGAAGAAAGCAAAGAGTTTTATCGGATTGCGGCTTTAAAGTCTATCTCTGATGATACCAAAACAATACTTCAGCAACTGGCATTAAAGGAGGATGGGCATATTCAGAAATTACGCCATCTTAAAAAGTCTGATCTTAATGAAAGATTGCTGAAAATAGAAATCTCGGATTTACCTGCTATTCATGGGCTGAACCGGAAAGAATGGGTTATTACCGCTCAGGACGATATGAAGCACATACTGGAGATTGCTCTGGAACGCGAGAGTACAGCGGAAAACTTTTATTCCGGCTTGTACCGGAAAGCGAATGACGGAACCATCCGCAGATTGTTTTTTCTGCTGGCAAATGAAGAAAAACAACATTTTGAGGATATTAAAAGATTGCAGTCGAAATTATTAAATCAACAGGGGGAAATGTGAACCCCTTTGATATTTTTTTCACGACATTGTCATTGATGATTCAGCTGACATTAGTTGGGCTGGTCGGGTTTTACGGACTGAAAAAAGGGATGATCAAGGAATGCTGTCTGCTGACATTCAGTAAGATAGTGATTGAGATAGCGTTTCCCTGTTATATATTCACACATATATTAAAAAATCTGGTAATCGACGATTTGCTCTCATTATTCTGGCTTCCGCTCAGTTGTGTTGGGCTTTTACTGCTTGGACATTTCGCGGCATCGCTGTATTTGCGGTTTGATTCCGGTATACGGGAGCGCGGGGAGTTCAAACTGCTGGTTACCTTCCAGAACGCGGTCTATATTCCATTGCCGATAATAGCGTCCTTGTTTAAGGAGCCGGAACTGAGCAAGGTGTTTTTGTATCTCTTTATATTTAATATCCCGTTTTCAGCCATGATGTTTACTGTCGGCCCTCACGTTTTGCGGAATTCGGAAGCGTATCATTTTTCATGGAGGGCTTTATTCAATAACCCGGTTATCGCTGTGCTTATATCGTTGTTTCTGGTCTATACCGGCTGGCACAAATATATTCCGGGGCCGGTCAAAGGGAGTTTTGAGATGATCGGCAAACTGACCGTACCGCTGGTAATGATCGTAACGGGCGGAATAATACTTCTGAACAGCCGTGCCGAGGTGCCTGCCAGCAGGATGACCATAGCAAAAATCAGTATTTTGAAACTGCTGGTTATTCCGTTGATTGTGCTTGGCATACTTGTGATATTCAAAAACCTGCCGAGAGAATTCGGACTGCTTTTTATTCTGGAAGCGGCAGTGCCGTCGGCATCAACCTTGCCTTTGCTGGCGCGACGGGAAGAAGCGGATTACCGCCTGATCGGCGCGACGGTTCTATGGAGTTACCTAGCCTCGATACTTACCGTGCCTCTATTTGTATCACTTTATTACTATTTGGTTTAGAACTGGTATCATTTATGTTTGTCAGTGATAACAAAAACTCCTTCGGTCGCGAACATATTCGGGAAAAATGTAACGAGCGGCCTGATTAACGGAGAACGGTTATATTCATTGATCTCGTATTCATAAAGGATCTTTAAAGAATGGTTTTTGCAGAATTCCCTGAAGTCCTTAATAGACAATAACCGGATATTCGGCGTATCGTACCATTCGAATGGGAGTGTCCGCGTTTTAGGCATGGTTCCCTTGAAAAAGAGTTGCGCGCGGATTCTCCAGTACGCGAAATTCGGGAAACTGACGATAATTTTCGCGCCGACACGGAGCATTTCGCGAATAACAAAATCCGGTTTGTGCGTAACCTGCAGTGTCTGGTTGAGGATAACGTAATCGTAAGAGTTATCCTGATATTCCGCCAGCCCTTCGTCAATGTTGCCCTGAAACACAGAAAGCCCTTTCGAAATGCAGGTCAGGATATTCCGCTCATCGATTTCCACGCCTCTGCCATGCACTTTTTTTTCGGAAATTAGGCGGTGCAGGAGTTCGCCGTTGCCGCATCCGAGGTCAAGCACTTTGCTCCCCGGTTCCACAATCGATAAAATTGTCTCGTAATCTATATGGTATACGGGCCCGTCATCTTTGTGAGCTATCATTTACACCTCTATCAAATGGTTTAAAAAACTTTTTACCAGTTGAGTCAAATGGTCTGTTTCCAGCAAAAAAGCGTCATGTCCGTATGACGAGAATATTTCCATATAGGAAACATCCTTATCGTTATTCATGAGCGCTTTGACTATTTCCTTGGATTGATAGGGCGGGAAAAGCCAGTCGGACGAAAACGAGATCACCAGCATTTTTGATTTTATATGCTCGAACGCTTTGTTGAGCGATCCGAATTTCGATGATAAATCAAAGTAATCCATAGCCTTTGTAAGGTACAGGTAACTGTTGGCGTCGAACCGGTCGACGAATTTGTCGCCCTGGTAATGCAGGTAGCTCTCAACGGCGAACTCGGAGTTGAAATCGTAGCAGTACGTGTCTTTTGACTGAAGCCTGCGCCCGAATTTCTGGTGCATGGACTCGTCGGACAAATAGGTTATATGACCGATCATACGCGCGATAGCCAGCCCGTGGTGAGGGACGGAGTTGCCATAGTATTCCCCGTTTTTCCAGTTCGGGTCGTTGACGATGGCGTTGCGTGCTACTTCATCAAAGGCAATAGCCTGCGGCGACAGCCTGCTTGTTGAAGCGATAACCATCGCGGAACGAACCATATCGGGATAATCTATTACCCATTGCAATGCCTGCATTCCGCCCATAGACCCGCCTGCAATGGATAACAAAGAGTCGATGCCCAGATAGTCCAGCAATTTTTTCTGTACCTTGACCATATCGGCAATAGTGACCATGGGAAACGTTACGCCATATTCCTTTCCTGTGGAAGTGTCGATGCAGTTCGGGCCTGTGGTTCCTTTGCATCCGCCGAGAAAATTTGAGCATATGACAAAATATTTGGACGTATCAAATGCCTTTTCCGGCCCGACCATGGTGTCCCACCATCCGGGATGTTTGTCATTCGCTGAATGATACCCTGCCGCGTGTGCGTCGCCGGATAAGGCGTGCAGGAGCAGAATGGCATTATCCTTTTTGGGCGACAGCGTACCGTATGTTTCATAGGCAACCGTGATAGGACCGAGTTTTTTACCGCAGTCGAGCAATATTTCATCAGGCGGTTCCGCGAACGTATAATATTGGGTTTTAACAATACCCACGGAGTCAGGGGCTTTGTATAGTTTATCAGTCATGGTGCGTCTTTGCCTCTATTATTTCAGGATGGCGTTTCATCAAGATTTTGCAAATTTTTGAGTTCTTCAATGGAGTTTTTAATGGATTCACGCGTTATTTTCCGCATTTTGCATTCCTCATTGAAACAGCGGATATGGTCTTCGATACAATCGATTTCCGCCTGAATCGCGGCAAGCCGCATGGCGATCGGGTCCGGCAGGTTCGCGTGGTCGAGGCTCATTTCAGGAACCTTCGTGCCGCGCCGTTTCACTATTTCCGCCGGGACACCGACAACGGTACAGTCATCAGGCACATTTTTTACCACTACAGATCCCGCGCCGATTTTGACATTGTTGCCGATCGTAATATTGCCGAGCACTTTCGAACCTGCGCCGACGACAATATGGTTTTTCAGTGTAGGGTGGCGTTTCCCGGATTCTTTTCCTGTTCCGCCAAGCGTTACGCCCTGATACAGAGTAACGAAATCACCTACGATAGTTGTTTCTCCGATAACCACCCCCATACCGTGGTCGATAAAAAAACCTTTTCCAATCTGCGCGCCGGGATGAATTTCTATTCCGGTAATAAGCCGTGCGATCTGCGAAAGTAAGCGTGGTATAAGAGGAAGATGCAGTTTCGCGTGCAGGAAATGACATATCCTGTGGCTGACGATTGCATGGAATCCCGAATAACTTAAGATTACTTCCAGTACACCCCAGAACCCGCGGGCGGCAGGGTCACGTTGAAAAATCGCTTTGAAATCTTCCCATAGCACCATTGTATGTATACTCCCTGAATAGCTGGTCTAAGATACTTATGACGCAATTTAACTTCAAAAAGTGTCCTGAAATCAGAAAAAGACACTTAAAAGAGCTATTATAGAACATTTTTCAGTTTTCATATAAGAAAAAATTTAGTATTTTATTTGGTATTAGGGAAAAGATGTTTTTTTTATTGCATTATCTGCGATTCACCTGTATTATACAAATTTTTCCGCGAGACTTAAGTAGTTTTGTAACTAATTTAAAGCCAACGTATACTGATGATGAGGAGAATGGCTTAAATGGTGCCAAAATGTATGTTTCTTACCAAGGGTGTTGGAAAACACAAAGAAAAACTGAGTAGTTTTGAGTTGGCATTACGGAGTGCAGGCATTGAAAAATGTAATCTGGTGACTGTTTCCAGTATTTATCCTCCTAGCTGTAAAATCGTGCCGAAGGAAAAGGGGCTTAAACTTTTACATCCGGGTGAGATTGTTTTTTGCGTTATGGCTCGCAACTCGACGAATGAACCTAATCGTCTGACCGCGGCTTCTATCGGGTTGGCTCTGCCCAAGGATAAGAAGCAGTACGGCTATTTGTCCGAACATCATGGGTTTGGACAGAGCGAGCGTGTAGCCGGCGATTATTGTGAAGACCTTGCCGCGGCGATGCTTGCTACGACGCTTGGCATAGATTTTGATCCTGAAGCGGCATGGGATGAGCGGAAAAAAGAGTATAAAGCGAGCGGTAAAATTATTAAAACCACCAATATTACTCAGACCGCACGCGGCGATAAAGACGGGTTATGGACTACTGTCGTGGCCGCCGCTATTTTTATCCTCAGGGATATGGAGTAACAACAGGGTATATGATGGAGGACTATGTGTGATGCGGGTTCCCAATACGCCTGTGTTTCTTGACTTGCCGCCTGAATTGTGCGATCGCGATACTGCGCGCGTGGTTGTGGTGCCTGTGCCTTTTGAAGGCAGTACCAGCTATGGCAAAGGCACCATATACGGCCCGCACGCTATAATTAATGCGTCCGCTCAGGTTGAACTCTGGGACGAAATGAGCGAGTGCGAGCCGTGTGAAATGGGCATCGCTACCGATGACCAGATTACATGCGGCGACGGCTGGACTACAATGTCCGCGGAACTGAGCGCGAAAGCCGTAAATCTGGCTAAAGACAAAAAATTCCCTTTTTTTCTGGGCGGCGAGCATTCTATCAGCGCACCTATTGTACAGGGGTTGTCGGAAGTATATAAGAACCTGACTGTCCTGCACTGTGACGCTCACGCTGATTTGCGCGAAGAATATCAGGGGCTGAAGTGGTCGCACGCCAGCGTTATGAAACGTATCTGGGAAATGGGCATTCCGTTCGCCTCTGTCGGCATTCGCAGTCTGTCTGCTGAAGAGCATGACCTGATATGCGAACATAAATTAAATGTGTTTTTCGCTCACAAGCGGCATGATGATCCGGACTGGATAGATAAAGTTATATCTAAACTCGGATCTCATGTGTATGTTACGTTTGATATAGATGCTGTCGATATCTCGGAGGTACGGGCAACCGGAACTCCTGAGCCGGGCGGTTTGTACTGGCGGGAAATCATGATGCTGTTCAGTAAACTGCATGATTCCGGCAAAAAGGTTGTCGGCGCTGACCTTGTTGAAGTGGCGCCGTGCCGTCACGACCATGCGTCAACATTTTATGCCGCCCGCCTCGCGTATAAACTGATCAGTTATCTCGCCTGATCTAATCTGACAGAGGTATTTTCTGTCGCCTGCGGCAGGCGTAGTCTTTCTGTTAGGAGTTGGGCATGAAGCGGAAATCGTTATCGTCAGCAAACCGTGTGATCGCCCATGTTGACATGGATGCGTTTTTTGCGTCCGTTGAACAGCTTGTGCATCCTGAACTGCGCGGAAAACCGGTTATTGTGGGCGCTGAACCGGGTAAGAGAGGCGTGGTTTCCGCCGCCAGCTATGAGGCGCGCAAATTCGGGATACGGTCAGCCATGCCGATCAGCACTGCGGAAAAGTTATGCCCGCACGGCATTTTTCTTCCGGTAAACGGATCTCTGTACCATGAGTATTCCCGCCGTTTCCATGACATTCTCGATACATTTACTCCGATTGTGGAGCCTGTATCTGTCGATGAGGCTTTTCTTGACCTGACCGGCTGTATTCAATTACCTGAAGGGCTTCATGAAAAGGGTATGGTTATCAAGAACGCCATACGAACCAGCCTTTGCCTGACTGCTTCAGTGGGTATTGCTTCCAACAAATCCGTCGCTAAAATAGCGTCTGATTATAATAAGCCTGATGGGCTGTGTGTTGTCATGCCCGGCACGGAAGCGCCGTTCCTCGCGCCGATGAAGGTTGAACGGTTATGGGGTGTCGGAGAAAAAACTGTACAGCACCTGCACCGCCATGGGATACGGACGGTATCCGACCTCCAGAAACTCACTGTTCAGGCGCTGGAACACCTGTTCGGCAATTTCGGAATCGCTCTTCATTATCTTGCGAACGGTATTGACGACCGTCCGGTCGAGGCTGAACCGTCTGTCCAGAAATCAATCGGGAAAGAGGTCACCTTTGAACAGGACACTTCAGACAAACGCCTGCTTCGAACCGTACTTGGAAAAATGGCGCAGGAAGTCGGCACCCGGTTAAGAGAGAAAAACCTGCTTGGGGCACGGGTTACCATTAAAGTACGGTTTAAGGATTTTACCACACTGACACGATGCGTGTCGTTTACTTCCCTGATAGATCAGGATCATCTGATATTTCATCATGCCTGCGAGCTTCTTGATAAGGTGGTGCTTGATAAACCGGTTCGTCTGATAGGGATCTCGGTCAGCACGGGGGCGGAAGGCGAGGAACAGATGGACTTTTTCCATGAAAAGCGCGATGAATCGCGGGATTTGTATAAATCCATTGATTCCATCCGGCGAAAATACGGAAGAAACTCTGTTGTGCTCGGCAATATACTTGATAAGCCGGAAGCAAAATCTTGACCTGCTATAATTCCCTGTGCTAAGATGCTTTGATTTCAATCTGACAAAATTTAAACTTTTATGATACAGATGTGGAGGATTTTCCAATGGCTTTTTATGCGGACAAAATATGGTATGACGGTAAATTCGTTCCATGGAACGATGCGCAGGTGCATATTCTCGCTCATTCGATTCATTACGGAACCTGTGCGTTTGATTCGGTTCGGTGTTATAAAACGCCAAAGGGATCGGTATTACTGCGGATGCGTGACCACCTGAAACGGTTGTACGATTCATGTAAGATCTACTACATGGATATCCCATACACGATAGAAGAGCTGGAAACCGCTCTTATTGAACTCATTAGGATTAACAAACTGGAAGAAGCCTATGTCCGCCCCTTTGCATTTCGCGGGTTCGGCACGCTGGGCCTTAATCCTTTTGCCTCTCCGATGCATGTTGCTCTTGCGGCGTGGGATTGGGGCAAATATCTTGGCGAGGAAGCGATGGAAAAGGGGATATCCGTTCAGGTATCGTCTTGGCACCGTGCCGCGCCGAACACAACTCCTACTCTGGCGAAAGTCGCGGCAAATTATATGAATTCACAGCTTATTAAGATGGAAGCTGTGAAAAACGGGTATGACGAAGGTATCGCTCTGGATTCATTCGGTTATGTTTCCGAAGGTTCTGGCGAAAATATTTTTATCGTTAGAAACGGCACGATTTACACCCCGCCGACCACTTCGGCGATCCTTCCGGGTATTACACGCCACTGTGTGTTTATGCTTGCCCGTGACCTTGATATACGTATAGAAAAACATATCCTTCCAAGAGAATCTCTGTATATCGCGGATGAGGTATTCCTTACCGGTACCGCCGCGGAGATTACTCCGGTTACCAAAGTAGACGATATTATTGTCGCTGACGGCAAACGGGGTCCGATTACCAAACGTATTCAGGATCGTTTTTTCTCGATTGTGAACGGTTCGTACGAAGACAAGCATAACTGGCTGACGTATCTCTGATTATAACTCAGGATAAATGAGAAAGTCACAAGAGAATGTCATTGCTCTGCCTCGAAGCGGCTGTGGCAATCTCAGCTCTATTCATTTTGAGATCACCACGTCGCTAACGCTCCTCGTGATGACATCTTAAAAGAGGAACTTAGAATCTTTTTCCACTTCCAAATTAGAGGCTTTTTCAGCGCTAAAACGTGTCTTTGTGTGGATTTAAAGGAAAAGTGGGAGGCCTGTAAGCCGAATTCTGTCGAGGACGGCTATTCATCTGGGGGGTACATTACTGTACCGCTCATGCGGCCTAACCCGAGACAGGACGGGCCGTCCTGTTGTCTCCTATTTGGCCTTGCTCCGAATGGGGTTTACCCTGCCGACCCGGTCGCCCGGTTCGCGGTGAGCTCTTACCTCGCCATTTCACCCTTACCAGCCGGAACACCGGCTGGCGGTATATTTTCTGTGGCACTTTCCGTCGGGTTGCCCCGCCTGGACGTTATCCAGCATTCTGCCCTGTGGAGTTCGGACTTTCCTCTTCGCTGAGCGAAGCAGCCATCCAGCCTCCCACTATTATGATTCGATTCAGTCGTGTCGCTGAAGTTAAAAGGTTTGTTACTGCAATATGTCCCTGAACTGGGTATCTTCAAGATAGGGCGCGAACTCTTTTCCGGTTAAAAACTGTTCGCGTGTATCTAATCCGCCGTATTCAAGAACTTTTTTCGTTAAGGTATACGTAGCTTCTTTATCACCTTTCTGGGCGCTTAACCGTGCCTTGATAAAGAGAAAGCGCGGGTCAGTCGTGAAAAACGCGTCATCGTCCTGCTTTTCCAGCTCAGCAACGATTTTTTCAGCATTGTCATATTTATTGACATCCATGAATGTTTCAGCGAGTTCTACATAAACGGTATCTGAAAACGGATCGAGCACAAGCGCCCGTTTTAAGGCTTCGAATGCTTCTTTATATTGTCCTGTTTTTCGGTATACCGTGCCGATGTATATCCATGAAGGAAGATGGTGCGGGCGCAAACGGGTCACTTTATGAAACATGCTTAAAGCGAAGTTATAGGAACCTTGCTTGATATACGTTTCGCCAAGCTGGTACCATAACAGATAATTTGTATCATCAATGTTCAACGCTTCGCGTAAGCGTTCCGCTGACTGGTCCCATACTCCGTTATGCATATAGCATTTGCTCATGGCAAGATGTATATAGACGTTGGATGGCTCCAGCAGTAATGCGTTCTGGAATGACGCAAGGGCGTTTATATAGTCCCCGTTTATGTCCTTGCACGTGCCGAGCAGGATAAGCCCTTCCACATTGTTCGGGTTGGATTTAACCAGATAAGACGCGATTTTTTCCGCGCTTTTGTAATGATTCATTAAAATCAGGGCATATGCGGCCTGCAATGCGCCTTCCTGCGGTGATTCAAATGTGCCGATCAGGCTGGCGAGAGCCTCTTCACTGTTATTGTAATGCCACGCAAGAACATCGTCAAAGATTACAACATTCGGGTTTTCGGGCATGATAGACCTGGCAGTTTTGAAGTGTTCGCGAGCGGCATCAGCATCGCCGGCCTTCATGGCAAGTATACCAAGATAAACCGAACACCATGCTGAAGGGGGAGCCTGATTGTATCTTCTGTTCAGTTCACGTTTCAAACTGCGCAATTTTAACGGGTCGTCGGTTAAAAACTGTGCGATATTTTCAGGATCGAGCGAAACGTACAGCGTATCACGTTCTTCTTCGGTAAGATTATGATATGTGCGGGTATACATAATATTGTTGTCATCCCAGTATGCTACGCGCCAATCGGGGGACTGTGCAATTTTTTCATGGAACGAGTCACGGGGGGTTACAATATGGCGTTGGCCGAGCGTCGTTCTCAGTATCAGAGTGTTAAAATGATATTTATTGGTCAGGAATTCCCAGCCGACTTGCGCTTCATGCAGTTTCAGGTCGTCAATCATGGGTACGGGGTTAATAAACGGGATTCTGGTGTCTATAAAAATTGGGTAGTCAGGGAACAGATGATAGAGGAAAAAACCGGAGTATTCTATCGGCAGATATATATTGTTGTTTGCCGGGTAGTGTTTTATGTGGTTGACTAAATCTTCAGGAAAAAAGTCTGCCCTGTCGGACGGGGAAAAGATCTGCGGCGAAGCGGGGTTTGTCATGTACAGTGACGTAAACGTGACGATGCCGCCGGCACAGAGCGCCAGAATAGCGGTACTGGCATGTTTACGAAAATCACGGCCTGATATCTGCGCTTCATGAACAGCCAGATCCGTTATATGTGATAAATACTTTATCGCGAAAGGAAGCGTCAGTATGAACGGAAATATGGCGTATCGTTTCATGGCAAAGCAGGCGCCGAATGTGATGATCATCAGTATGCCGTGAGTACTGTCTGTACGCCGTTGCGGCACAAAGAACATGCTGAGCAGGGTTATAGCCGGTAAAATCAGGAGCGGAATCTGTCTCAGCCATACGCGTTCGCTTATAAATGACGCGTGAAACGTGTTGAGCAGTGAAGCATTGTTTGATTCGATGCTGTACGATAGTATGTCCTTGCCGTTTGGATTGAGAAATACAACCAGAATCGATAGTATTGACGCTCCCATAAGATACAGCAGGTTTTTCCATTTTAACGACGGGCCGAACCAGAATGCCATTTGCTGGCGGATGGCTTTTTTTATGTATTCGGAAACGGTAAAAAAGATCAGGATAATTATTCCCAGAATGAATGACGGATGAACGTTGACCCATATAAACATGATGTAGGGTAAGGGCAGAAGATATCGCGTTTTGCGGGATGCATGATAGGACATGAGCGTATATATCATGCATAACATCAATATGACACCAATAATCTGCGAACGAAGGAGCCATTTCTCGTGAAACTGGTAAAATATCAGGGTGATGCAGAATCCTGCCACAGCGACGTTCCATCGGCGCCGGCGTGCGAGGATAAGCATTAAAACGGCAACAGCGGTAAGGAACAGGGATTTTGCAATTATTAAGCCGCTCATACCGATTGCTTTATATAAGATAAAAGCAACTGCTTGGAACAACCAGTTTTCATCAATATATCTAAAATTCGGACTGGTGAATGAAAATATTTCCTGAGATGGGACACTGAAATGTTTAATGATATATTTTCCTATCGCGAGATCAGTCCAGATGGTGAAGTCGGTAAGCGGGCGCATGGTAATGCCCAGCACAAACATGAGTGTCAGGATCCATGAAAGGGTCGTGAGGAACTGCATAATTCCATTTGTTTTCTTCATACAATTCTCCTTAAGCGCGGATATAATTCATTTGTTGCGGGTATTGTAACATGATTGTAATCAGAAAAGAAAGTTTTTATCTGCCGTATGGGAATTATATTGATTCCGGTAAAGAGTAGAGGATGCGCGAGCAGTTCTCACATATGACAATCCGATGTCCTTTGTGCACTTCGTTCACATCGTTCGGGGTTACTTTCATATGGCATCCCTGGCAGGTATTTCCTTCCAGAGGGACAACAGCCAGTTCTTCGCGTTTGTTCTGCAGAATCCGTTCATAGAGGTTGAGCGATTTCGGGTCAACTTTGCGGCTGAGCTCGTTTCGTTCAGCTTTAATTTTGTTGATTTGTTCATCAACCTGCTGAATTTCAATATTGATTTTTTCTTCGCCGGATTTCAAGCGTTCTTCACAGGATTTAAGAGCCGCCTGAGCTTGTTTTACCTCATCCTCAGCGCTTTCAGTTTTAAGCATTTGCTCCAGAATGGCATCTTCTACCGCGGCAATTTTTTTCTCGATTATGGCAATTTCCAGCATCAAAGCTTTATACTGGTCATTGCTTTTTATCTGGGATGACTGGTTTTTATATTTAACAGCGGTATTTTTATGGCTTTCCAGTTCGTTTTCAAGGCTTTTCTGTTCAACTTTGAGTTCGCGCGCTTTATGTGATGCCTGATCGAGCGCTTTACGTTTCTGGTCAACATCTTTTTTCAGGCTTTGCAGGTTTTCGGGGAGAGATGTCTGCTTTTTTCGTAACGTAAAAATACGAAGGTCAATTTCCTGCAAATCACGAAGAAGAAAAAGTTGTTTTATCATGTACGTGTCTTTGTATAGTGGGTTTAAGGCAATTATTTAATGGTGGGCGATACTGGATTCGAACCAGTGACTTCTACCGTGTGAAGGTAGCACTCTCCCACTGAGTTAATCGCCCTATCGTTTCACACTGTAAACTATTACTCTATGGCTGTCAAATAATTTCAGCCCTTTAAGAAAGTAAGGGCTGAACTATAATTTTTATGGATGAAGCGCATCCAGAAACCCTCGCAGTTTGCGGCTTCGGATCGGGTGCCTCATTTTACGTAATGCCTTAGCTTCAATCTGCCGCACGCGTTCACGGGTAACATTGAATACGCGCCCGACTTCTTCCAGCGTGCGCGGCGAGCCGTCGCCGATACCGAACCGCAACGAGAGTACTTTCTGTTCGCGCGGGGTAAGGGTTTTCAGCACGTCTTCAATCTGTTCCTTGAGCAGGGTATAGCCGGTAGCTTCATCAGGCGATTCAATACCCTTATCTTCTATAAAATCGCCGAAATGGCTGTCATCGCTGTCACCGATTGGTGTCTGAAGTGAAATAGGATGCTGGGCGATTTTCAGGATTGCCCGGATTTTCTCGACCGGCATTTGCATCTCTTCCGATAATTCCTCGGGAGATGGTTCTTTGCCTCGTTCCTGAACCAGTTTGCGTGACACACGAACCAGCTTGTTAATCGTTTCTATCATGTGCACCGGTATGCGGATGGTACGTGCCTGGTCGGCAATGGAACGGGTAATAGCCTGCCGTATCCACCATGTGGCGTATGTACTGAATTTGTAGCCGCGGCGGTACTCGAATTTTTCCACGGCTTTCATCAGCCCCATGTTTCCTTCCTGAATCAGGTCAAGAAACGAAAGCCCGCGGTTGGTGTATTTTTTCGCGATGCTGATAACAAGGCGCAGGTTCGCTTCCACCATTTCCTTTTTTGCATCGTGACAGCGTTTTATCCATTTGCGCAGGCTTTTTACCGACCGTATGAACTCGTCGTACGGCATTTGCGCCATGATCTCGATACGGCGTAAACGTTTTTTCTCGTTCAGCACTTTTTTCGTGGTGAAGTTGTCTTTCCGTTTTTCGAGTTTTTTGATGTTGTCTATGAATTCAAAAATTTTGGAGTACACATGCTCAATTTTCTCGGAAAACGATTCTATCGCGGATTGTTTGAAATAAAACTTTTTGATATCCCTCTGCAAATTTTCGTGAATCTGCTCTATTTCGTTCCGAAGTTCCATTTTGTAATCTTCGTTCAGGTCAGGTTTCAGCATGAGCTGGTATTTATCCATAGCCTGCTGCTGCATTTCCTCAACCTGCTGGATCAGTTTCGGCAAAGATTTCAGGTACGTTTCGCGGGATTTGGCTTTTTTGTCCTGCACGATACGGTCGAACCGTTCTTTTCCGCAGAGCAGTTTTTTCGCTAGAAGCGTCGCTTCGCGATAGGTGTACCCGAACCGGAATATAAGTTTTCGGATTTGCTGTTCGGATTGTTCGATGCGTTTAGAGATTTCCACTTCCTGTTCGCGTGTAAGAAGAGGCACTTGCCCCATCTGTTTAAGGTACATGCGTACAGGGTCATCCAGCACTTCAAGGCGCGATGCTTTGTTGCGCTTTTCTTTTTTCTCTTCTTCCTCTTCATCGATCGTTTCCACGCGCAAGCGTCCGCGCGTGTCACAGTCGATGATTTCTATATCCATACTGCGCAGTAAAATCAGAATAGAATCAATTTCATCCCCGGATACCACATCTTCAGGAAGTATCTCATTTATATCCTCGTAGGTTAAGAAACCTTTTTCGTTGCTTAATTGTATTAACTGTTTAATACGCTTATTACGTTCTTCTTTATTTGTCATAGAAATCGCTCATCCCCGTACTGATTTACAGATTAAAATCCCGTGACCAGTTGGTTTACTGCCTTTCGTTAAGGTTTGCTCTTTCTTTATTGAGTTCGTTAATCTGCTTCAAAATAAAAAATTTCTCTTCTTCACTCGCTTTATTGAGCGAAGCTGTCAGTTTCTGTATTGTTTTCTCAAGATGCTCTTTTTGCAGACGTTTGACCGCATCATTAAATATCAGTTCAATATTTTCTTCAGAAATGTTAAAAGAGACCAATTCCGTAATCAAGGAACAGGTCTCTTTATTTCCTCTCAATTCGTCTAACACAAACTCACTTAAAGATTTATGACTATTGGCGGCATTAAATGAAAAAATAATATCCCAAATAGACCTTATAATTGTAGACGAAAAACAATTATTTATCAATATTTTTTTAGCTTTTTCCAATAGATCAGCATGGTGAATCAGGATGAGGCGCAGAATTTCTTTTTCCCATACGGGGATGATTTCCGTTTCGGCTGGTTCAGGCGCAGATTGCTTTTCCTGCCGTACCGTTTGCCGGTGCGTCCTGTTCTGGTGGTTGCGGAGTTCATTCAGGAGAACCTCGGGCGAAAAGCCAAGTTCAGAGTGAAGAATCTGGAGCCAGCTGTCAGCGAGGAGGCTGTTTTTCTGGCGCGCGACCAGAGCCAGCATTTCAGATGCTATTTTCATCCGATTGAATTCGTGATCTTTTCCATACCGTGTTGTGAAGGACGCTAGCCGGAAATCAAAAGCGGGCGTGCTTTTGGTTAGCAGTGCGTTAAACGCATCAGCCCCGTGTTTCCGAACAAAGCTGTCCGGATCTTCTCCTGAAGGCAGGGTAATGATCTGAGTATTGATACTATGATCCAGAAAAGAATCCATTTTACGTAAAGAAGCATTTATCCCAGCCGCATCGGAATCGAATGCGAGATACACGGTGTCGCTATATCTTTTCAGTTTCGCTATCTGGTTGTCAGTCAAAGCAGTGCCGCATGGAGCCACTGCTCCGGTGATGCCTGCCTGATGAAGCTGTATGACGTCGAAATAGCCTTCAACGACAATGAGCGGCTGTCCGGTGCGCACTGTCTGGCGCGCCGCTGAAAACCCGTATAAGATGGAGCTTTTGTTGTAGAGAACTGTTTCCGAACAATTAAGGTATTTTGGTTCTGAGTTGTCCATAACCCTGCCGCCGAACGAAACGATATGGTTCTGGTCGTCCCAGATAGGGAACATGATGCGGTTAAAAAAACGCGTGCGTGTTGTTTTTCGTTCAGGAATAGAGATAAGCAGGCCGGTCTGGATCATCTCTTTTTCCGAAAAACCGGCTTTGCGCATAGCGGTGACAAACTGCTGTGATCCTGCCGGGGCGTACCCTAGCCGCCACGATTTGATTGTCTGAGCGGATAATCCCCTGCGCTGGAGGTATTCGCGTGCGGTTTTACCTAGCGGCTGATTGAGTAGCATATCGCTGAATATGTCAGCCGCCTGATTCATGCAGGTGTATAGGCGGTCTTTCTGTGACTTGCCCGGCCCGCGCGGGGCGTCGGGACCGGACTCCTGCGTCAGCTGGTATCCGCATTTATCCGCAAGGCGCTGAATAGCTTCAGGAAACGTCAGGTTTTCGTAATCCATGACAAAAGAGAATATGTCGCCGCCTTTCTGGCACCCGAAACAGTGATATATCTGTTTTTGCGGGTTGACCATGAACGACGGTGTTTTTTCCTGATGGAACGGACAGCAGGCTTTATAATTCGAGCCGCTTTTTTTTAAAGGGACATATGAATCTATCAGTTCAACGACGTCAATCCTGTCGCGTATCGCGTCTAAATCCTGTTTTGAGAACGAACCGTTCATTAACCATAGCCTGTGATTATCGTTTTACCCGGTAGAAACCTGATGTGGGTATGATTTGTATATCTTCCTTCTCCGTTATTTTGTCCAGAATAAGGTTTAACCCGAGGTTGTCGCTTGGTATATGCCCTGCGATAACCACATTCAGGTTGAACTTTTCCGCTTCTTTTATATGGTCGCGGGTCATGTGCATGGCGATGATGGTTCCCACTCCGGCGATGGCGAGCCGCTCGTAATTTTTCTTCGACCCTTCCGTGCCGCCGGTCATATCCACAAAAATTTTGCCGACGCGGTGCCTGTCCGAACCGCAGATCAGTTTGGGCGGGTTGTTGTTTTCGATGGCATGTTTATATTCCGGAATCTCTTCTATGATTTTTATCACATCGCGCACAAGTCGCGGCGATTTCTCATCCATGAGGTTTTGGAGGTAATCGACAACGCAGTTATCAGACGGCGTATGAACACAGATCATGGGCATATCAAGCAGTTTCGCGGCGTCGACGGTGCGAAGGTGGTTCAGCGGCATGATGCCTTTTTCCACTTCCTTAACCCGTTCTTCAATCAGTGATTCAGCTATATTGATCGGCACGCCGAATTTGTAGAGGATATCCGCCTGCATGTACATGACATTATAAAACCCGGCAAGCGCTTTGCCTTCAGGATGATGAGCGAACACAAGTTCAGGAGCCCCGTTCTTTTCACGAAGCCTGTCTGCAAGCACTACTTCGCCGACTTCCATATCGATACCGATTATCAATGATTTTATATCCTTGTCAGGGTCGCCGTTCAGGATGCGGGTATCCGCGTAGGGGTTGCTGAGCCGTTCTTTGTCAAATGCGGTTTTCTGCAGCTCGGTCATTTCCTCAAAACTTTCACGGAGCCGGTTCAGCTCGTCGTTTACGCCGTCCTTGCCGCGCGGGTCTTTTGCTATGCCATGCTCCAGAGCGATTGCATAAATATCTCCAAGACGCATAATTCCTCCTTATGCCATGTGGCAGTATATTTCGTTATACACGTATTTTGAATTCGATACAGATATTAACTATACCATGATAGAGAAAAACCGCTCTATATTTTTTTTGTGTCACCGCTGGATATCTGACTTGACTCGGGTGAAAAAGTTCTCGGGCTCAAATCCTTTTGCCGGTTTCCAGATATAAAACATGGCGTTGTAGGCATAGGGGCTGATACGGATAATATATTGGCCCGTAAATGATTTTGTTACGATGTAACGGGTAAGGGGAGGAATATGCAGCATACCGAGCAAGACATATATAATTGACAGCATGAACAGCGCTTTCATTAATCCCGCCGCAACCCCGCCGCCTTTTTCCAGCGCGTCCACGAACGAATATGTCATCATGCGCTGGACAATTATTCGCAGTATTACGAAAAAGAGGAATACAAGCGCAAATACAAGGATATACCCTATAATAAACCCCAGTTGTTCAGGAATAGAGGAGTGAGCAGACAGCTTTTCGCCGACCATGCCGAAAAACTGGTATGCCAGCGTAAATGAAGCGATCAGCCCGATGACGCGGAGCAGTTCGCCTGATAATCCTCGTTTGTAACCTCGTATCCCGAAAAAAACCAACACAAGGATAACCAGCAGGTCAAGCCATCCAAAAACAATATTCATCGTACTACCTCACCGATTAGGTTGTCGTTTTCATAACCGGTTAGCCGTACAGGCACGATACTGCTGTGTACGGATTCCGGCCCGGTAAATAATACTTTCAGGTAATTTGGCGTAAAACCGGTTAATAACCCTTTGCGGGAATCAATAGCTGATTCAACAAGAACTGGCATTGTTTGTCCAATATATCCTTTTTTTATTTCAGATGCACGAGTTATTGTTCGTTCTATTGCGATGGATGCCCGGTTTTTTATGACTGTTTTCGCCAGTGTGGAACTGAGCGAGTACGCTTTGGTACCCGGACGCGCAGAAAACGGGAATACATGCACCTTTGAGAAACCGATGAGCAGGGTTGTGTCAAGCGATTGCTCGAAAAGCATATCGGTTTCGCCGGGAAATCCGACAATCAAATCTGTGGTGAGCAGGATGTCTTTTTTCGCTGAGCGGAGCGTTTCTGCCAGAGATTCGTATTCCGCTACTGTATAACGGCGGTTCATGTGTTTCAGTATGAAGTCAGTACCGTTTTGTAACGGCAGGTGCAGGTGCGGCATGATCGTATCGTTTTGCGCAAATACCTCAATAAACCGTGCGTCAATGTCCTGCGGCTCTATTGAACTGAGACGTAACCGTTTCAGCCCCGGTATCCCTGCCGCGGCGGATATCAGGTCTGGGAGCGTGTTGCCGTCGCTGTCGGCGAACTGCCCCAGATGTATACCGGTGAGTACAATCTCCGTATGTCCGTTATCTGCCAGCCGTTTCAGCTCGTTCATGACTGACTGCATCTGCCTGCTTCGCGATTCGCCCCGCACGTAGGGAATCGTGCAGTATGAGCAGTACGAGTTACACCCGTCCTGCGCTTTTACGAAAGCGCGGGTATGCGACCCGAACCGGGATATCCCCTCGAGGCCATCATCCGGCGTGATATCGAGCGGATCCGGCACTGAGCCGGATAAGGCAAGTTCCCTGACCAACGCGCTGATGCGGTCTTTAAATTTATTTCCGCCGATAAAAACCACTTCAGGCGTGTCGGAAAAATATTCTACATGCTTTTCAACCCCGCAACCGGTAATGATGATGTGAGAATCAGGATGAGCGAGTATTGCCCTGCGTATTGCCTGCCGCGATTTGGCGTCGCTCTGGCTTGTTACCGTGCAGGTGTTTATTATGGAAAATGACGCTTCTTTCGCACTGGTTTCAGTGAAGCCGTGCCGGATAAGCTGTTCACGCAGGAGTTGTGACTCGTACTGGTTTACTTTACAGCCGAGCGTATAGAGATAAAATGTCTTGTCAGCACTGCGAAATAAGTTCGTATTCATAAGCGATTATTGACAATGCCGCTACCGCGGCGGTTTCCGCTCGAGCGGTGTTGCGGTTAAATGTCCACGTATGGCAGTTTGGTATCTGCCGGGCCGCTTCTTTTTCAGCAGGTGAAAATCCGCCTTCAGGGCCGATTGCCACGGCTGTCGTACAGCCGGGTTTCAGCAAGGGACGTATATCGGACGTTGTGCCGGCCGGATCGGCAAACAGGGTAATATCATAGGCTTTGAGCATATCGACAAGGCGGGCGAACGGGACACAATCGTGTATTACCGGCAGGTCAGCCCTTCCGCACTGTTTTGCCGCTTCGACAGCGATGGCGTACCACCGTTTTTGTTTCGATTCCTGTCTGCGCTCATCAAGCTGAATGATGCTGTGATCCGAGAAGAACGGGATAATTTCTGTGCATCCCAGCTCAACAGCTTTTTGTATAATGAAGTCCATCTTACTTGCTTTAACCAGTGACTGCGCGAGAATAAGAGGGCAGAGGCGTGTATCTGAAGGCGAATAATCCTCGATAACGGTCAGGAAGGCGCCGGAATCGGCAAATGATGCAATCCGCGCTTCGGATTCGAGTCCGGTTTCTGAAAAACACCGGACAGTATCACCGATACCCAGCCTGAGCACATCTTTAAGGTGATGGCATTGCTGTCGGCTGAGAATAATGGTGTCACCCTGCCGACAGCGTGAATGTGCGAAAAATCGACGTGTTTTCACTCGAAATTGTTATTGAAACAGGTTTTTGACTTTATTAAAGAACGATTTTATCATCGGGTACTCGTCTTCAGCGGATATCTCAGCGAATTTGTGTAACAGGTCTTCCTGTTCACGGTTCAGTTTGGTCGGCACTTCCACCACAATCCTGATGTGCTGGTCGCCATGTCCGTACCCGTGCAGGTCTGGAAACCCTTTACCCTTGATGCGAAACACTTTTCCGCTCTGGGTACCTGCAGGTATTTTCAGTTTTACCTTGCCGTCCAGTGTCGGCACTTCCACCTCACCGCCCAGTGCGGCTTTCGGAAAACTGATCGGTACTTCGCAGATAATATCGTTGCGATCCCTGATAAAGAAATCGTGTTTTTTGACAAATACGGTTATGTATAAGCTTCCCGGAGGGCCTCCGTGCGGCCCGTCTTCACCTTCGTTGACCAGCTTCAGTTTCGCGCCGTCTTCAATTCCCGCGGGAATTTTTATATTGAGTCGCTTTTCTTTCAATACCAGTCCGGTACCTGAACATGAGGCGCAGGGATTCTTAATAATTTTTCCTGACCCTTTACAGGTTTCGCAGGTACGGTTGATAGTGAAAAAACCTTGCGACAGCCGCATCTGCCCGGTACCGCCGCACTGGTGGCAGGTGGTCTCGCTTGACCCCGCCGCCGCGCCGGTTCCGTTACACGATTCACAACGGCACTGTTTTTTGAACTTGATTTCCTGGTTTTTACCCTGAGCCGCCTCGATAAAATCTATTTTGAGACTGTAACTGAGGTCATTTCCCCTGTATACCCGCTGGCGCCCGCGCCCGCCGCCGCGCCTGCTTCCGAACAGGTCGCCGAATATGCCGCCCCCGAACAGGTCGCCGAGGATATCCTCGAAATCAGCGGCGTGGGAGAAGTCAGACCACTGGAACCCGCTCTGCCCGAACTGACTGCTTAGCCCTTCGTGCCCGTACTGGTCGTACATCTTCTTTTTTTCCGGAGTAGAGAGAATCTCGTACGCTTCCGCGGCTTCCTTGAAATTTTCTTCGGCTTCCTTATCTCCCGGATTTTTATCAGGATGATATTTAAGCGCGAGACGGCGGTATGCCTTTTTTATTTCTTCTTCGGAAGCGGTTTTCGCTACTCCGAGCACTTCGTAATAATCGCGTTTCGACATGTTTCAGGATACCCCTATTCCCATGGACGTTTTACTTTTTATCATCATCCATTACTTCGTAATCAGCGTCAATAATGGTATCGTCGTCTTTGCCCTTTTCCTCTTTCGCAGGCTCTTCTTTTTTTGCCTGCCCTGCGTCGGACGGCTGGCCCTGCGGCTGTTCCTGCTGAGCTTGTTTCGCGGCTTCCTGATACATAATTTCACTGAGTTTATGCGACGCTTTGGTCAGCTCTTCCATGGCTTTCTTTATGGATTCGATGTTGTCACTTTTCATGACGCCGCGAAGCTCTTCCAGTTTCTGCTCTACGTTTTTGCGTTCGTCCTGAGAAACCTTGTCGCCGTGCTCTTTGAGCGTTTTCTCAACGCTGTACACCAGCGTGTCAGCCTGATTCTGCGTTTCGATGAGCTCTTTGCGTTTTTTATCGTCCTCAGCGTGGGCTTCCGCTTCCTGCACCATGCGGTTGATTTCGTTTTCAGACAGCCCGCTTGACGATTCAATGCGGATTTTCTGCTCTTTGCCTGTGCCAAGATCTTTGGCGGATACGTGGAGTATACCGTTCGCATCTATATCAAAAGCAACTTCGATCTGCGGTATGCCGCGCGGAGCCGGAGGTATGCCGAGCAGGTCGAATCTGCCCAGAGTACGGTTGTCAGCCGCCATTTGACGTTCGCCCTGCAGAACATGAATGCTTACCGCGGGCTGGTTGTCAGTAGCGGTGGAAAATACCTGTTTTCTCTGGCAGGGTATGGTTGTGTTACGCTCGATCAGTTTTGTAAACACGTTGCCCTGCGTTTCTATACCAAGCGACAGAGGCGTTACATCGAGCAGGAGAACATCTTTAACCTCGCCGCCGAGAACCGCGCCCTGAATAGCCGCGCCGATAGCCACAACTTCGTCAGGATTAACGCCTTTGTGAGGTTCTTTCCCGAACAGGGTTTTTACCAGCGCCTGTACTGCCGGCATACGTGTCTGTCCGCCGACAAGGATTACTTCGTCGATGTCGGACGCGCTCAGTTTGGCGTCTTTCAACGCCTGCACACACGGCTGTTTGCTCCGTTCAAGCAGGTCGTTGGTAAGCTGTTCCAGCTTGGCGCGAGAAAGGTTCATTGACAAATGTTTCGGACCGGATGCGTCTGCTGTCACGAACGGCAGGTTGATTTCCGTCTGCATGGTTGTAGACAGTTCGCACTTGGCTTTTTCCGCGGCTTCTTTGAGCCTCTGCAGTGCCATTTTGTCCTGCCGCAGGTCGATACCGTTTGTTTTTTTGAATTCATCAGCGAGCCAGTCGATGATTTTCTGGTCGAAATTGTCGCCGCCAAGATGGGTATCTCCGTTGGTTGAAAGCACTTCAAATACGCCTTCTCCAAGTTGAAGTATGGATATATCGAACGTACCGCCGCCGAGGTCGTATACAGCGACTTTTTCGTCTTTTTTCTTGTCAAGCCCGTAGGCGAGCGCCGCGGCTGTCGGTTCGTTGATGATACGAAGCACTTCAAGCCCGGCTATACGTCCGGCGTCTTTGGTCGCCTGACGTTGCGCATCGTTAAAATACGCTGGCACCGTAATGACCGCTTGATTTACGGTTGTGCCGAGATAATCTTCAGCTGTCTGCTTCATTTTTTGAAGAATCATAGCTGATATTTCCGGCGGGGAATATTCCTTACCCTGCACGGATACAGCGGCGATATCATTTTTATGCAGAACTTTGTACGGAACGAGTTTCATTTCTTCGTTTACCTCATCATAATGGCGTCCCATGAACCGTTTGATGGAAAAAACCGTATTATCAGGGTTGGTTACTGCCTGACGTTTGGCAGTTGTGCCGACCAGCCGTTCTCCTGAATTGGTAAACCCGACTACCGAGGGGGTAGTGCGCCCGCCTTCCGCGTTAGGTATAACAACCGGTTCCCCGCCTTCCATTACCGCGACGCAGGAATTGGTCGTACCAAGGTCTATACCAATAACTTTTCCTTTTGCCATAGTGTCCTCCTCGTTGAAGCACTTCTTTTTTTCTGTTACATTATAATTATTTTAATAACAATATTTTTAATTCGCTGGGAAATGGCTTCATACCCGATATACCGGATATTGGAATTTTGCCAGGCGTCCACAAGATCACCCTTTTGTTAGGGTTATTGGCAATCATACTTTTCGTTTCAAGCGATATTCGTAATCGAAAAAAGACGTTGGAATATCACTTTGCGGTCTTGCCAACGAATGCATTTATTCTGAAACTGGTTTTTATATCAATAATAATCGCTGGCATCACCTGGATTCTTGCGGGGTACCGGGGCCTTTCATGGGCAGCCGTAGTCTTAA
>QZJZ01000014.1 GCA_003599815.1 Candidatus Auribacter fodinae | reverse complement strand
GATCATATATTTTCCTTTCCGTAACCAAAATAAGCAATCTGTCTTGAATTAATCTATAAAAGACATTATTATGTCATTTTACCACATTTGAAACCAGCGACCACAGGATCTATTATATGGCAGGAAGACAAATCAGTGAAAAACAAAAACAGTTTATTCTGGAAAATGCGTCTAGGCTGTCAGTTGACGAACTGGCAAAACACCTGAACCTTAATGCCAAAGATGTTTTATCCGTCCTTAATGAGACACAGCAAACAACGAAAACAGAGCTAGTTGAATATCCCGCACCACAGTATATTATCTCTCTACGCAATATAATGTGTAGCAAAGTCATCCTATACCCACTTCTGGCTTTCGGCATGCTCATGCTGTTCTTTTTTGGTTACTACTGGAGGATGCACCCTGAAAGAACACTCGAAAGTATCATGCTCGACTATGACTACGCTTTCCATCTGCGCATGACGGAAAGTATCCTTGAAACAGGGACAGTGCCAGAGACCGATCCTATGGGATGGTACCCTGACGGTAAACCGGTAAGAGAACTTCTGCCTGTGTTTTTATACCACCTTGGAGCGATTTTTCATAAACATACGACATCATTTACTGGCAGATCGGTGCAGGATTCGATAATGCTCTTTTATGGCATTTTCTGTTCATTATGCATTATTCCCATTTTTCTACTGCTGAAACAGATAACCAAACGTTACGATATAGCTTTCATCGGAACGGCCCTAGCGGCAGTCATGCCCGCCAATATAGTGAGGACATTTTGTACTCGTTACCGTTATGAAGGGCCCGGAGTAATTTTTCTATTATTCAATATGTTTTTCTTCATGAAAGCTGTCGAAGCACGTTCACGAAAATCCACCCTTATTTACGGAGCTGTTGCCTCGATATTCATGATGCTGGCAGTCGGTACATGGCGAGTGTCACTCCTCTTTCCAACACTCTACTGCTGTGTGTTTATAGTGGTGATAATCCTGAGAAGGGTAACCACTCAGTTTCTCGCAGTATTCTCCCTTCAGTCGCTTGGTGTCGTGTTCTGCGCTTTGTTCTATACATACCTGAACTCCCAGAATTATATTTTCTCTCATAATGCAATGCTCATAACGGGCTTAGGCATAACCGCACTATGTACACAATGGTGGAAAAAAGAAGGAGTAATTCGGGTAGAACCGGTGTTTTTTCTAATACCTCTCGCCATGGTACTGATCGTGCCTATGCTCCACTTAAGCAGCGGCTATGAATCGTTTTTTAAAGTACTTCTCTTAAAAATACGTTTCTCTATACAAAAATTTCAGGTTACCGGCATAGAAAACATACTTTTTATGAATACCGCTGAATTATCCTCAGTTAAACCCCTTGACCTTTTTAAATGGGATATGTGTTCATGGGGTGCTATATTTATCATTTTCTATCCGATTACCTTACTGATCATGCGGGACAAAAATAAAAAAGTACCGTTTGGAGAAATTCTTATTCTTGTCTTTTTTTCAATTATCATATTCCTGACATTGCTCTTTTATCGCAACAAAGTCCTGCTGTCTCCCTTTGTGGGGTTAGCCGGCGCTTTATCAGTACACCGCACCCTGCTGTTTATCAGGCGATTCAGGAACTGGCCTGCCGTCGCTGGCATAGCCTTTCTTGCGGCGACGGTAATTATAGCGGGATCTGGTTGGCGTACCGGTAAATATATATCCGTCCTTCGGGTATCAATGCGTTCATATCTTGAACCGACTATAATCAACCTTGAAAAAATCAATAAGGATCGAGTACCTGTACTTGCATACTGGAGTTATGGTTATGTGATCCAGACTTATGCTCACAGCCCCACATTTCTTGACGGCCTTTTGGAAAGCCCTGTGGTACATGGCCGCCTTGTAGAAATGAGTAACCTCCTACTGCAAAATGATGAAGAACTTTTCTACCAGTTCTGCAAAAAATATGGCATGGGCATCATGATGGTAGATAAATATGATTCCCGAACTCAACTCTACACCTTATACGCGGAAAAACCGTATTTTCAGTACTTTCAACGTGGAGGACGTCCCACCGAATTCGGGAAAAATTGTATTCGCAGTAAAACCATTTTTGATCCGAAATCATTGAAACATTTTAAGCTGGTATACATGAACCCGCGTTTCAATATTTTCATCATTGAGTAGACGGAATGAAAAACAATGAACCATAATCTGCCAGAGGTTCATCACTGAGTTCAACAGATGCAATGTTATATTGCTTGAGGAACAATTTTATCTTTTCCCGATCAGGATGATTAATCAGCGTCCCGCAGAAATAGACAGTATGCTCGCCATCCCATCCTGCGGCGCCGCCTATGAATCCATAATTCATTCCTGTCAACTGAATAAAACCGGGAGAAATGCTCAACACATCACAATCATTCATTTCAGCCGCCAGAGCAATACCGTTGTCAGCGGTAATAATGGCAGACTCATTAACTGCAAGCGTTGAGCACCCTGCATACCCCTGGCTAACATGTATATCTGCAAATCCTTCAATAACAGCCCGTTTCATTAGAATGGGATCTGTATAGAATGTATTATGAATAAGTAATTCCCCTACCAACTTGCAATTGTAGGGAACATCGCCCGGATACTCCGCCCGCAAACGCGTTTGCCCGACAACAACACGCTTAAACCGTCTGTAGAGAAAACGCAAAAAATTCTGATCCATATCGGGATGAACAATTACTTCTTCATGATTCAAAACACAAAGCTGTAATTCAGGGTGCCCTGCTAAAGCCGGATGCACCGAACCGCAGTATGGAACCGCGCATATTTCCCATCCTGCCCCTGAAAGCACATGCCGCATCTGTTCAGGCAAATCAGGACTGCATATCACAAAACCGTTCATACTAATTTGAAATCCTCATATTCAGAGATAACAAAATTTTTTGATTCTCACTTGTAACGAGTCTCACGTTATTCGGATCAATCCATTCAACAGGATAAATTTGAGCTTTGTCACATTCTTTTTGCTCATATATGCAACATGCCTGAGCAGTATTAACATATATTTCTTTAATTGATTGAGGACCAATGCACTTCAGCATTGATCTAATCCGTATTTTCCATCGCTCAACATTTACCAAATGCCTGAATGACGGATGATAGGGACCACGTACGATAGAACTATTATCCTGAGGTGGATGAAGCCCTACCCGCAAAACAGTAATATGGTGTGGAAGAAAACGATCAAGCATATACGCAGTCCGCCGAATTGCCTCATCAAGCGTTAAAGGCGCGTAAGCAGACATTCTCTCCATTGGAGTATCTTTAACCACAACAGCAGGATAGATTCGAATCATATCAGGCTGTAGCTTCAAAGAGATATCCACAGTCCGTTTAAGAGAATCCCATGAATCACCCGGTAACCCAATCATAAACTGATGTCCAAGCAGAAACCCACGCTTGCGTATCAAAACTGAGGCGTTTTGGGCTAATAGAGATGTGTAACCCCTTTGAGCTGAAAGAAGAACCGCATCATCAAAAGATTGAATACCAAGTTCAATCTGGGTCACTCCATTCAAGCGCAGAAAATCAAGTACATCATCATCAATAAAATCAGGACGAGTTGAGATGCGAACCCCCTGCACCTTTCCTGTGTTCATATAAGGAAGAACAACAGACAAGTACTCAGCCTGCTTTTTTTGTTCGATACCTGTAAAACTGCCTCCGTAAAAACCGACCAGAACCTGCCTGCCTCGATCACCGATTGTATCCAGATACGTACTGATCTGAGCATCGACCGCCGCAGGATCAGGGTTGTCTGCCTGCCCGGTTATTTGATTCTGATTGCAGAAAATACATTGGAAAGGACAGCCATTATGCGGGACAAATACCGGAATAACAAAATGATCTTTAGCCATGACCTAATCCTATTTAGCATAACAATATATACATCCGCCACGGCAGGTACCGTAAGAACCGATATCAACACTGGCGTAACATCCGCATCCTGATCGAGTTGGACGTTTAGACAAAAAAGGTAATGATGTTCCGGTAATAAGTTCAAGCAGTGATTTATCAACGCAATGAGCTTGTCTTACACCATAATCAAGCATATCTGGTGAACAGCACGCAAACAATTCCATGCCATTCGCTCGCGCGGTTGCTTTCATAAAATAAAGCAAGTCTGAGTCCTGCGAAGTAATAGTATCCTGAACCTGTGAAACCTTCATTACAGTGTGCCTTATCTTACTATATAAATGAATATAACTTATATAACATTTATCAGTGTATCCCGCCAGAGATTCAGCGATCTCGGAAAACATCCGGGCATGGTACTGAAAATTATAGGTATCCGACAGCAGTATCGGATCATACCGCCAAATCATGGATTTCGGAGTGGATAGACGCGACAACGTCTGAAATGTCCTTACGCTATCTTCTTTCGACGGTATGTACGGCTCAATCACCGATGGCAGTCCGGTTATCGTAAAATGAAACAGCGCGTTATATGAATCACAGATGAAAGGAATATGCGTTAAAAAGGGCTCATAGTTTTTAGACCAGAAAACAAAAGCACTTACATCATCGGGATCAAGAGACACAGTCAGTTGCTCACGAGTATACGGATGAAGATAGTGTACAGACCCCGCTTTAACCTTCTCTACAAAAGCATCGCCAAACCATGCGGGTATATCTGTCCGTCTGCTTACTGATACAACCCGTCGCTGAAGATTGCTCAGATCCAGCCCCAGTTCCGGTGTACAACCAGTCATCGAATCATCCTGTTTAATCAGCGCTATTCGCCGATTTTCTGTTCCAGAGCGGTTTTCTTCTCCGGCACAACAGCAAGGCGCATAAAATGAGCAAAATGAGTCTCGGCAACGCGTTTAACATCCTCAATAGTGACAGACTCAATACCCGATGCGTACTGATTATCATAATTGAATCCCAAACCGATAGATTCGTTGAGCCCATCACTAAAAGCCTGAGCGGCAGGTGTTTCACGTTGCAACTCGTGCATTGTAATACACATTGACTGTGCTGTCCGCAGTTCTTCTTCAGTAATACCATCGGAGACCATACGTGTAATAACACCTTCAATAATATCTGTAACCTGATCATAATTTTCGGGAGTGGTCTGGCTTAATATCGCAAAATGCCCTCCTCTGGTGCCGAACTGAGAAAACGCATGCACCATATATACAAGGCTTTTATCCTGCCCTCGCAACCCGTCATGAAGCCAGCCGCTCGGATACATAATACCGGATATGACGGCATCAATGATATCAAAAACATAATTGTCTTTATCAGTAACGGTTATCCCCGGCAATCCATATAAAAGCGTGACTGATGGAAATGGGCCTTCCTTTTCAATTTCCACATTTTGCACCATCGAGGTTCCGGTCACTATTTCAGCGTTCGGCTGCACAAGCCTGCCATCAGGTATAGATCCAAATAATGTGGTAATACTTTCAGTTATAGTTTTCTTATCAAAGTTACCGTACACGGCAATAACCATGTTTTGCGGAATAAAAAGCATGTCATAAAATGCCACCAGATCATTTTGAGTTAATGATTTGACTGTTTCTTCAGTACCTAATTGGTCAAACCGGTACGGGTGTCCTTTATAAAATTCCTGATTAAAATAATCCATTATCAAAGACTGCCACGACTCTTTTTTCTTAGAGATCATCATCAGTGTTTCTTCCCTGACTTTTTCGATCTCGTCAGTAGGAAATGAAGGATTTAAAGCAACATCGGCAAACAATTCAAACCCTGTCTGAGCATCGCCCGCAAGAACTGAACAGGTCATATAAATAGTATGTTTTCCTGATGCCGCAGACAGTGAACCTCCAATATCTTCTATCACACGCGAGATATCCTGTTTGCTTCGAGAAGTAGTGCCTCTGGTAACCATGGATGCCAAAAAACTGCTGATTCCTATGTTCGTTTTGTTTTCATACACCAATCCTCCATTTAGGAATAACGCGAAATGCGTCATAGGATAACTTTCGCTTTGCTTGAACAATACTTTCAATCCATTTGGCATCACAACCAGCTCAGTTGCAGATTGCCCATTGGTTTCTGCCTGCTTATAATCGGCAGTGTCGACTGCGAGGGCTGGAGGTTTCAGCAGAGCAACAGTTTGTTTATCGCGATTAAAGTATTGTCGAGCGGCCTGTTTTATATCATCTAACGTGAGCTTTTTTATACCAACAACATATCGTTCGTGAAAATGCGGGTCTCCTGTAACCATATAGTTATAACTTAATTCCGCGGATATGCTGTCAGCCTGAATGGTATCTGCAATATTTTCAGCAAGTACCTTTCTTTTCGCCCTGTTCAATTCTTCTTCAGTCACGCCACTCTGTTTTATTTTTTCAAGTTCATCCCAGATCGTTTCAATAACTGAATCCACATTCTGATTGTCAAGATCGGCAGAGATCATAAAAGTTCCATTTACAAAAGTCGGAGTCCAGTTAAACGCCTTTACGGATAACACAAGTTGTTTTTCATCTTTTAGAGACTGATACAAACGCGATGTCCTGCCCGTTCCCAATATAATAGCCAGAACGTCCAAGGCAAAGAGGTTATCATCAAGTAATGTTACGGTTGGTACGCCAATACGCAGACTGGTCAATTGTGCGGCAGGATGAACTTGTTCGACACGCCGCTGGGATATCTGTGCTTCTTCTCGCAGGAGTGGTTTTTCATTATAATTAGTGGAAACAAATCCATCCGACAAATCAATTATTCGTTTCAGAACTTCAATTCCATTGACTTTTCCAACAACAGACACAACCACATTATGCGGCTGATACCGTTCCTTGTAGTAAGAAATCAAATCATCCCGTTCCAAAGATCGAAAAGCAGGTTCAAGTCCGATAATGGGAAATTTTATCGGATTATCACGGTACGCTGATGAGATAAACATATCCCATAACTGGCGTTCAGGATCATTCTCCCTCATTCTCATTTCCTGTAGAATAACCGGTTTTTCACGTAATATCTCGTTCTCATTAAATGCGCATGATGTAATGTATGACAACAACAACTGCACAGCTGTGTCCCAGTTCTGGGGAATAGTCTTTATAAAATATGTCGTATGATCATATGATGTTGAAGCGTTTGTTGCGCCGCCAAGTTCTTTGAGAATTGCGGCGTTCTCTTCTTCTGTCCGGATTGTCGTGGTGCCGCCAGCTACAACATGCTCAAGATAATGTGTTACCCCTGCTCCCAGATAGTCTCCCTCGTAAATTGAGCCGGCTTTAATCGTTACACGGCACGAGACTACGGGAGAATAATCTATTTCTTTAATTAGTATGGTTAGTCCGGAATTCAGTACAACAAAGTATTCTCCCTGCAATGAGGGAAGAACCTGTTGAATCAAGCCTGTGTATTCCTGCCCTACCTGCAAATCAGGTACAGATAAATTCGATAAAATATATTCCGGGTCATACTTTTTTTCAAGAGAGTTCAGATTTCCTTGCATAGTCAGGCATATTAGCAGTACCAGCGTAAAAAACTTTTTCATACATTGTTCTCCATTCTTTTTTTCGCTATATTAAATAAGTATGATTATTATACTTTACTGAAGGTTGTATTAATCTTTTCGTACATTATCGTATATATGTGACTCATTTCCATAAAAATAATTTTTTATCATGTATTCATTTTCTGTTAATATATTGATTTACTATTACTGATTTATGATGTGTCCAGCGTTTAACAGCAGGGAGAAGTAAGTATGAACACTCAAAAAGATTGCTTATTCTGTAAAATAATCAAGGGTGACATCCCCTCGAAAAAAGCATATGAAGATGAGCGGGTTTACGCCTTTTTTGACATCAACCCTCAGGCTCCAGTGCATATACTGATTATACCAAAAAAACACTTTTCAGGTTTACTTGATCTGGATACTGCCGATAATGAACTTATCGGCTATATACATGGCATTGCCGCTAAACTCGCGCGTGAACACAATATTGCGAACCGCGGTTTTCGAATTGTAACCAATTCCGGATCCGATGCGGGACAGACAGTGTTTCATATCCATTTTCATCTTATCGGCGGCCGACCAATGAATTGGCCTCCGGGTTAAAAAAGGTCACTGCTACAACCATATACAATCTCATCGGATATAAAATTGTATGAAAAAGCTTATCATATTTTTTAGCCTGCTTGCGATCATCCTGAATATAATAGGTATATTCTGCATACGAAAACTTTATACCACACACAAATCCATGCAAACCTCTTTAGAATCCATGCACCGTGAATCGGAAGCATTGCAGTCGCGGATACAAAAGCTTAGGCATAAAATTAAGGAATTATCGCTGATATCACATTATTATGAAATTGAGCATAAAGTCGAACAAATCCGAGGGCTCTATGCGCTCAGCCCCCTGCAGTTCAATATTATAACACGTGACAAATTGCGAAATATCGTCCTTGCTAAAATGGAAGAAGAATATCCGCCTGAAGAATTCAGCAAAATGGAGAGGGCGGCCAAAATAATTGGGCTGATTGATTATTCTGTTGACCTCAAAAAAACATTACTGAATGTTTATGAAGAACAAATCGCCGCTTTTTATGATTTTGATACAAAGGAGCTCTACACAGTAGAAAGCAATTTTATGTCAAAAAGCATATCAGATATGTTTCTCGCCCATGAAATTGTCCATGCGCTTCAGGATCAGCATTTTGACCTTATAAAAATGGGATTGACCAATGACTCCAACATTGACAGGCAAACCGCAATATCATCCCTTATTGAAGGCGACGCTACATATACGATGAGCCTGTATTACTCACAAAATATGTCTCTCAGAGCAATATTCGACGTTTTCAGCGGATTGCTCATGATGTACAAACAGGAAAAAATCGATCAAGCGCCTTTATATATCCGTGAATCACTCCTGTTTCCGTATATGCAGGGGTTGGAATTCGTCGCCAAGTGGTATGACAACGACAGCCCCATATCAATTGATGATGTGTTCGCATTTCCTCCTGCTACAACAGAACATATAATCCATCCAGAGAGGTATTACCCTGATTATGATGAACCTGTGTATCCGTTACTTCCCGATATGGATGTTTTTTTTACTGAGAACAACCTTATCCCCTTGTTCTGCAACACCCTCGGTGAACTGAATATGAAAATCATTTTCCAGAACATGCTTCCACGAGAGAAAGCCGTAACTGCGGCGCAAGGATGGGATGGAGATGCCTTTGTCGTGTTTGAAGATTCTTATAATCCTGAAATAAACGGGTTTATTATTCAATCACACTGGGACTCACCGCAGGATGCGATAGAGTTCTGCTTTACGTACCTGCAAATGATCAAACTGAAATATCCGGCTATGGAACATCATGAATTGCAGGAAACCGGAACAAACATCATAAAATTGGCAGATAACCGCTCTCTATTTTTATCCATATCTTCCGATAAAGTTACCATTGCGCTCACAACACCGAAACTTTTAGATAATTTACTGGACGTTATCGCATTAAACTAGTATAATAATGTTTTTCTTTATAAGAATCTTACTTTCTCGCAAGTTTTTTATTGACTTTTTATTACATAAAAATTATATTTTTACAGTCAAAAATTTAAAATAAGTTCATAACCTTGAAATAAAGGTGGAGGCGTTTCTATGTTTGCTATTATCGAAAGCGGCGGAAAACAATTTAAAGTAGTTGAAGGACAGACCATACTGGTTGACCTTCTTGAAGAACCTCAGGACAATAAAGTCACGTTTGAGAATGTGCTTCTTGTTAGCAAAGATGACGAAGTTTTGGTTGGCAAGCCTGTTGTTGAAAACGCAACGGTTGAAGGCGAATACGTCCGTGAGGAAAAAGGCAAAAAAATCGATGTTTTCAAAATGAAACGCCGCAAAAGCACAAAAAAACGCACCGGACATCGCCAGCACTATTCAATGGTCAAAATTGTGAAAATTGATGTTGCCGGCGGTGCCGCAAAAAAAACTGTTGCCACAAAAGCAGTTGTTTCATCTGAAGAATAATTTAGACATTAATATAAACGGAGGTGCACAATGGCGCATAAAAAAGGAATGGGTAGCTCCCGTAACGGCCGTGATAGTAACGCTCAGCGGCTTGGTGTTAAACGCTTTGGCGGCCAGTACGTTACTGGCGGCAGTATTCTTGTTCGTCAGAGAGGTACAAAATTTATACCGGGCAGCAATGTAAAACGCGCTAATGACGATTCCCTGTTCTCACTTATCGACGGTGTGGTAAGATTTGAAAAAACACGCATTATCAGTGTTTATCCCATCGCTCAGGAAAGCAATTAATATTATAGAATGTTTACCGATCGCGTAACTGTTTACCTAAAGGCTGGAGACGGGGGCAATGGATGTTTAAGCTTCAGGCGTGAAAAATTTGTCCCCCGCGGCGGTCCTGATGGTGGTAACGGCGGCAAAGGAGGAGATATTATCTTCCAAGCCGACCCGAATCAAGCAACTCTCGTAGATTTCTATTATAAACCGCACATAAAATCCAACCGTGGACAACATGGTAAAGGATCCAATAAAACCGGACGCAGCGGTAAAGATGTTACTGTCAAAATACCTGTTGGCACCCAGGTTATCAATCTTGAGACAGGTATCATCATACATGACTTTGTCACCCCCGCTGAAAAAGTCGTTATGGCAAAAGGCGGACGCGGCGGAAAAGGAAATGCGGCGCTCGCAACTCAATTCAATACTGCTCCGCATGAGTCGGAACCAGGCGTTGAAGGCGAAGAAATTGCGCTCCAACTTGAACTTAAATTAATCGCTGATGTTGGTCTCGTTGGATTTCCTAATGCAGGAAAATCAACATTAATAAGCCGCATCTCTTCTGCCCGCCCTAAAATCGCGGATTATCCATTTACCACACTTTCACCTGTACTTGGCACCGTCCAGTATGATCTATATAAATCATTTGTTGTTGCCGACATTCCCGGTATACTGGAAGGAGCACACGACAATGTCGGGCTTGGGCATGCGTTTCTTCGTCATATTGAGCGCAACAAAGTGCTGGTGTTCGTTCTTGATATGAGTTCTTATGAACACCCTGACCCTGTTCACGATTACCGTGTTCTGGAAGATGAACTGCGAATGCATAAACCGGATTTAATTACAAAACCACGGATTGTGGCCGCTAATAAAATGGATGTACCGGAATCTGCTGAACTGCTCGAAAACTTTCGCAAATCGGGCATCCATCCTGAAGACAGTATTTTTCCCATTTCTGCCGCCACAGGACAAGGCATAAAACCATTTTTAAACGCGTTAATAAAATGTGTTGAGGATTTTAACAGATCACAATGAGACAGGTTATCACCTATTCAAAACGTATTGTTGTGAAGCTTGGTACAGGTTTACTCACTAATAAAAAAGCCCAGATTGATCACGAAATCATCCAGAAACTGGTGAAACAAATAGCTCACCTGATTCATGAAGGACGTCAAGTTGTGCTCGTCAGTTCCGGCGCTATTGGAGCAGGATTTCCCATGCTTCAGCTTGATAAGCGTCCGACTACCCTGCCATTGCTTCAGGCTTCAGCCTCTATCGGACAGGCAAAACTGATGCGGCTGTATGACAATCTTTTTTCCCGTGAAAACATTGTTGTCGGTCAAATTCTCCTAACGCGGGATGACCTCAAAATCCGTAAACGACATCTGAATATTCGCAATACCATGACTTCCCTGTTGCAACGGCAGGTATTACCGATCATTAATGAAAACGATACTGTATCCGTTGATGAGATTCGTTTCGGCGATAACGATATGTTATCCGCGCTGGTCGCTAATTTAATTCAGGCTGACTTGCTGATCAACTTGACAAATGTCGATGGGCTTCTCCAGTGCTCGGAGGATGGAAAATCGCTTGGAACCACTGTTATTCCTGAAGTAAAAGGATTGCCTCAGCATATATTCCGGCACTCAACCTCTGAAAAATCCGCGCTCGGAAGCGGTGGGATGAAATCGAAATTAATGGCCGCGCGGATGATGACAACCTCCGGCGAATTTATGGTTATTGCCAATGGACGCGTCGATAACATTCTGATAAAAGTTATCAACGGTGAGAGTATAGGAACACTTTTCACACCGGCAAAACCTAAAATGGTGAGCCGTAAACGATGGATCGCTTTCTTTCATCAGGCGAAAGGAAAAATATTTGTCGACAACGGCGCCGCCAAAGCACTAGTGTATAATGGTAAAAGTCTTCTGCCTAAAGGCATTATAAATATAGAAGGCAAATTTAACATTGGCGATATCGTCCTTATATACGATAATAATAATGAAGAAATTGGCAGAGGTATGGTAAACTTTTCCAGTACGGATCTTGTCCTGATAATGGGGCGCCATACCAGTGATATTGAACCTATTCTGGGTCATCGCTCTTATGAAGAGATCATTCACCGGGATAATCTTGTTATAACTTCATCCGAATCTGAAGAGAGGTAAACAACATGGAAGCAATTGCCAATATTAAAGATTATGTTCTGGATACTGCCCGTAGAGCGCGGAGAGCGGCACTGAAGCTTTCTCGAATAGACACTGCCACAAAGAACAATGCCTTGCGTTTTATGATTCAATTACTTCAAAACCGGGCTGACGAGATCAAAGAAAAAAATCAGATCGACCTGCAGAATGGAAAAAAAGCTGGTCTATCTTCCGCTATGCTGGATCGCCTTGAACTAAACGATAAACGCATTGCCGGCATGATTGAAGCGCTGGAAACATTAATAGAACTCGAAGATCCGTCCGGCAGAGTCGACCGCGAATGGAAACGCCCAAACGGCATGACTATAAAAAAATTGCGCGTGCCTATTGGTGTAATCGGTATTATTTACGAATCACGCCCGAATGTTACTGTCGATGCCGCGTCGCTCTGTTTGAAAACAGGCAACGCAACTATCCTGCGCGGCGGTAAAGAAGCTCTGCACTCCAACAAAGTCCTGACAGACCTTTTCCGCGAAGCGCTCATGCAGGCCGGCATTCCACAGGATGCGATTCAACTGATAGAAACCATAGACCGTGAAGCTGTCAGCGTTTTGTTGAAACAGCATGAGACTATTGATCTTATTATCCCTCGCGGCGGAGAGGGGCTTATACGTCATGTAGTCGAAAACTCAACAATACCGGTTATCAAGCATTATAAAGGGGTTTGCCACCTGTATGCTGATAAAGAACTGGATGAAAATATGGCTGAACGGGTTATCATCAATGCGAAAGTACAGCGTCCCGGCGTCTGCAACGCTCTTGAAACTCTACTGGTGCATCAGGATCTAAAAGATACTTTTCTTCCAAGAATTTGTTCGGCACTGCACAGTCATGGAGTTGAAATTCATGGCGATGCAATTACCTGCAAAAAAGATCCGCAAGCGCTACTGGCAACAGAAGAAGACTGGTACGCGGAATATCTGGATCTTATACTCGCTGTGAGAGTTGTTAAAAATCTAGATGAAGCGCTTGATCATATTGAAACCTATGGGTCACGCCATTCCGATGGTATTCTAACAACCAATCCACAGACAGCTGACACGTTTCTTATGGCTGTTGATTCAGCGGCAGTGTTTCATAATGTATCAACACGATTCACTGACGGAGGTCAGTTTGGTATGGGCGCTGAAATCGGCGTAAGCACGGATAAACTGCATGCACGCGGGCCGATGGGGCTTGAAGAACTCACCAGCTATAAATATGTAGTCACTGGTTCAGGGCAAATCAGAGAATAAGCATGCGTACCGGCATTTACGGAGGCACTTTCAATCCTATCCATATCGGACACCTGATTATCGCTGATGATATACGCATACAATGCGGGCTTGACCGTATTATCTTTGTTCCCAGCGGCAACCCGCCGCACAAAAAAGATCAATTCATCATCGACCAGTCTATTCGGTATGACCTTATCAGACAGGCCATCTCCGATAATCCGCATTTTATGGTTGATGACCATGAACTTAATACAAAGGGTTATTCCTATACCATCGACACGATGTCCTTCTTTTCTATAAAATATAAGGATGACGACCTGTTTTTTATCATTGGCGCGGATTGCCTGTATGAAATTCATGTATGGAAAGATGCCGAATCAATGATATCTCGCTTTAACTTTCTGGTGGCACAGCGCAGGAACAACCCTATTGATGAAGAGTCGTTCAAAGCCATCCCCCTGCCAAATAACTTGAAAAACAAATTAAAACAAGGTATAGTAAATACTCCTGTAATAGATGTTTCCGCGACAAAAATACGCGATCGCATCAGGCAGGGCAAATCGATCAGGTATCTGGTACCTGAGAGTATACGAAACTATCTAGAAGAAAACAATTTATTTCAAAATAACGGGGGTGTATCATAGAACCGCTTGATATCGCAAAAAACGCAGTCGCCATATCGCTTGATAAAAAAAGCGACAATCCGCGTATTCTTAAATTAAAAGACATTTCAACAATAGCAGATTATTTCGTTATCATGAGCGGCAATTCAGACCGACATGTCAAAGCGCTGTTCAACGAGATAGAAGTACAGTTAAAACGCCAGGGTGTCCGCCCTGTCAGAAAAGAAACCGATCAGGAATATAAATGGTGTATTCTTGATTACGGTGATGTGCTTGTACACATTTTTTATTATAAAACCCGCGATTTTTACCGCCTTGAACGCTTATGGAGTGATGCCGAAGAGGTCGCGATATGATTAACGTCATGGACAGCCTTGCGGCGCATATGCAGAGCATAATTCAGGAGCAGGCGCGGCAATTAAACGTTACTGTTGATTTCTCTACGCTGACTCCACTTCTTGAATTGCCGAAAGACCCCGGACACGGCGATCTTGCCACAACGGCGGCAATGAAACTGGCTCGTGCTTTCAAATTTCCTCCGAAAAAAATAGCTGAACTGCTTGTTTCGGCATTTCAGGAATCCGCTCCTCTATGCGAGATCGTTGACTCAATTGATATAGCAGGCCCCGGTTTTATAAATATTACTCTAAAACAAAGCGCAATAATTACCGAATTGACATCAATCATTGAGGCAGGGAGTTCTATAGGAAACAACAACGCAGTGCATGGCGAACGCATATTGCTGGAATTTGTCAGCGCTAACCCGACAGGGCCCTTAAATGCGGTCAGCGCACGCGCCGCGGCTATTGGCGATATTCTCGCGAATATCCTGAACAAGTCCGGCGCCGTTGTGCATCGTGAATTCTATGTCAATGATTTCGGAAATCAGGTCAACCTGCTCGGCGAATCGGTAAAAGCCCGCTACTGTGAACAGCTCGGACTGCCATCGTCATTTCCTGAGAACGGATATCACGGCGAATATATCAAAGATATTGCATCAGAACTCATTGAAGAACGCGGCAATAAACTGGCTGACAAAGACACCCCATTTTTCGCCGAATACGCTATAAAACGAAATGTTTCTCTTCAGAAAAGAGATCTGGAAGTGTACGGCGTGGCTTTTGACGAGTGGTACTCAGAAAAAACAGTTCACGAACGCAACCTGCTGGCTCTCTCTTTCCAGAAGCTTAAAGCAAATGGCTATATTTTTGAGCACGATGGTAAATGGTGGTTTCGATCCACAGATTTTGGTGATGATAACGACCGTGTGGTGATCCGTGAAAACGGAATTCCAACATACTTCATGGCGGACATCGCTTATCATCAGACAAAATACGATCGCAATTTCAACAGATTAATTGATATATGGGGACCAGACCATCACGGGTACATTCCCCGTTTAAAAGGTGCATTGCAAGCATTGTCGCATCCGCCTGAAAGTTTTTCCGTCCTGATTGTCCAGCAAGTCAACTTAATTAAGGATGGCGTGCCCATGAAGATGTCAAAACGGGCAGGCAACATCGTTCTTATGGAAGATGTTATTGAAGAAGTGGGAAAAGATGCCGCACGCTTTTTCTTTGTTATGCGTACCAGTGACAGCCAGCTTGATTTTGATCTCGACCTCGCTCGAAAACAAACTGCTGACAACCCGTGTTTTTATGTTCAGTACGCGCATGCGCGTATCCATAGTATATACCGCAAATATGAAGAGCAGGGAGGTTCCATACAAAAACTCGATTTTTCCACTATTCGTTACGATCTGCTTTCCGCACCGGAAGAGCTCATGCTTATCAAAAAAATGGGGTTATTCCCCCAAATAATTGAATCATGCGCTCAAACCCTTGATATACATCACCTGCCGTATTACCTGTATGAACTGTCTTCACTGTTTCACGCATATTACAACCTTGGAAAAGATAGGCCGGAACTGCGAATCGTAACTGAAAACGATGAAGAAACCCGTGCACGTATTGGTCTGGTAACAGGGCTTCGGATCGTTTTACACGAGGGATTACGCATTCTTGGCGTATCAGCTCCTGAGAATATGTAAACAAACATCACATACATTATATAAACACAAAAATGCCGGAACAATTTACCATCGCTATTCCGGCATTCTTTTTAACTATTATAGAAAACATGTCATGATACTTTTGGTGAAATCTGAATCAACTGCTTCATTCCCGGAAAGAAACCGGTCATTGACTTAATTTCAAGATATTGCGTTTTGTCTTTATTACCGCGCATAGCCACCACTTTTCCAACAAAAGCTGTATGGTCGCCTGTCGTAAAGAGATTCACCACTTTGCATTCAAGCGCAACGGTCGCGTCTTTAATCGTGGGAGCTTGAACCTTTAAAGAATCAATCAGCTCGAATCCGGTTTTGTTCACTTTATCGTTACATCTCCCTGATAACATTCTTGATGTCCATGCCGCTTCTTCCTGTTCAGTGTTTGGATAGTTAATCACGAATTCCCGATGCAATTTTATTCCTTCATGGGAATATCGGTCATGCGCAATAGCTACAAGCATTAAACAAGGATTTAATGATGTCCTCGTAACCCATGAAATTCCCATCACATAAGGCTTTTTCTGTTGATTCAATGACGTCAAGAGAGTAAAAGGACATGGGGAAACAAGGGCAAACGCTTCGTTTTCCGTTAATGTCTTCATTGTGCCCTTCTCCTTTTTTAGCATTCATTTCAGCGAGTGATTAATCAGCATCCCCTGTGCCAAACAGCCGACAAAATTATGTAACTCAGGGTTTCATGTTGCCCCAGCGGCGGTTAAAAATTTTTTGCTCATTTCACGCCTGCCTTCCATGTTTAATTTCACGATCCAAAAGTACGGATATCAAAAGACGAGTTTCACTCCCTCTTTTCCATACAATTTTGTTTATTTGCTACTCTCGCTTGACGAAATCGTAAATATAGTGTATGTAAGAAGTTGTAAATTCACTTAAACTCATAATAAGCGTATAATGAATATTTATTGCCCCTTTTATAACCACTTCAAAGATACACTGGTATGCAAATTGTCGTGCCCGCGCGAGATACGCTGTCCTGTATTTCAGGAATTGTATCAGCAAAAAGGCCGGGAAATACGGTGGGATCTTTTCAAGTACATGCAAAAATACCCGGATAAAGAGTATAAAATATATTTAGTACCTAAACGAGGGAGGACACCTACAATGAAGCAGTATATTTGCATCAAAGAAGGCAGTGTTGTTATTCTCACTGAAGATGAAATTTCAGAAAAAACACGCGCCGGAGAATTTTTTCAGCAATACTACGAACTTGGCAGAGAAATGGAACTGATGATCAAACTTGTTCCGCGTAAAGAAGCCAAGCCTGTAAAGAAAAAAGCTGAACCGAAATTATAATTATGGTTTTAACAGTAATCCGCGCCACTCATTTTCCTGATATGCACGAATAACTGTTAATCCGCAATCAGTGAATTCTCTACTAACCATTTCCATTCTGGTATAAAGAATACCCGTTAAAGCCAGTATACTGTCTTTATGGAGTAATTGGATGATTGTATCTTTATATTGTACTAGCAGTTCTGCGAAAAGGTTGGCAACAACAATATCATATTTCCTTTCAGGTTTGAACTGGTCAAGATCAGACAAATAAAAATGCACGCCTGCGGCTGTATTATTCGTTCTAGACAACTCTTCCGCAAACTCAATAGCAACGGGGTCATTATCAAAACCATATACATCACCTGCGCCCAATGCTGATGCCGCTACGGCAAGTATGCCGGATCCGCATCCCATATCCAGCACTGAACAGCCCGATCTGACGTATTCATCAAGAACTTCAAGGCAAAACCGGGTCGTAGGATGTTGCCCAGTACCAAAAGCCATTCCCGGATCACAGGTTATAACGATCTCATCCGGCTTTGACTTTTTATAATTCTCCCATGAGGGAGTAACAACTAATCGCTTTCCTATTTTCATTGTTTTAAAGTGGACTTTCCATGATTCCAGCCATTCGTTACGACCAGATATGGAACTGGTCAATTCAAATCCCCCTTCAGGCAACCCATCCGCTTCAAGTTCCTCAAATAATTGCTTGAGGGCTAACCTGATATGAGCTATGTCAGGCTCAGTATCAAAATATACAGAACAGATTATCTTGTCGGGATGATCGCAATCTATTTGAAATACTATGCCGCTACTCGGATACCCTTCAAAAAAGACTTCCAATGGAGTTTCGTACTGCATATGAGTCGTTATTGTGATCGTATAAAGGTATTGATCTTCCATCACTTATTCCTTCATGTCATAGACAGTTTCAGTTTTATTAAATAGTATCGCGTCTACCGCTTCTTTCCCCTGCATTACGGAATGATCCATGTTGGCAACCTCATATTTCCACCCGCCGAACCGCCCGCGCGAAAAAATATCATTATCCATGAGGAACGGTTGAATCACTGATAATATACTGTCACGCTCCAAACTTGGCACAGGATACGCCCGGGGTATGAGACGGGTATATTCACTGACTATCCAACCCCGATCTTCCGGGCGGAGAATTCCGCATCGTATATAAGCGTTGATTGACGACTCGATGACGCTGTTCCTATCAGGGCAAGCACCCGAAGGATAACTAATTTCGCCCATCAGCGAAAAATAATTCTCTCCCGGTACATTGTGTGGTGAATAGTTCGAAAAATACGTAACACGATACCAAGGAAACTCTTTTTCGGGGAAATATATCCAGCACCGTTTAACGTCATTCTTTCTCGCTATCCCAAGCCCTGTAATCATAACTGTATTATAAACAAGAGATTCGGCTTTCTGCTTTATAATCGGGTATTCCGGCAAATCTATCATAGTAGCAATCAGGACGTCCAAAGGCATTGTGCTGATAAGATATTCATACGCATCACTGCTCCCGTCACTAAAGAACACCGTTTTCTTTTTAAGATCAATTTTCACGGTTTTTTTGTTCAGGAGCAGGTGTCCCCCTATACATTTCTGCACAGGAAGATATATTGCCTGTATCCCTCCTTTTAAAGGATATACAAAGGTATTATTCGGCCCCCAGCCTGTGTCATCGGAGCGAAGAATAATTGTTTCCAGAACCTTTTTGATATCAATGACACTGACGCGTTCGCTGATCCAGTTAAAACCCATTTTATCGAGCGGACAACTCCATACTTTCTCGTTATACGGAGTCATGAACAGATCTGCTAGGCCTGATCCGAACACTGACTGTATCCAATCGGCAAAATGATGCGGTTCTTTGCTATTATCCCGATCCAGCAAACCATTAACACAGGAAAGAATCTTTTGTTCAGGCAGATAACGGATATTATTCTGCACAGGATACGGCACAAAACGATTGCACATATATGCCGAGGCATTACGGGTATGTGAGAGGAGGTTATCTTTACACGAAAAATCGAGCAATTCGTCAAAAAATTTGTAGTGGGAAAAAGTTACATGCCCGCCCTGATCCCAGATAAACCCTTCTGAATCACAAAAGCTTGCCGATAACCCGCCTACATAACTTTCCTGCTCATATATTGACCAGTTTGTATATCCAAGCGAATACAAATGATAAGCCGCACCCAAACCTGTAGGGCCGGCGCCAAGAATCACTATACGAGGGGCATCGGTATGTCGAGTCATCACAGATTATTGTATGAAAATCCTTCCCTTAAGGCACTTTCTTTTGAAAACATACTTTTCAGGTCAACCAGAATGGGAGGAGTTTTCATTTTCCGTTTTAAATCATCTAAGGTAATTGATTTAAAGACATTATGAGCGTTAATAACCAGTACACAATCAACCGTTCCATCAAGGATAGAGTCAAAAGGCACGTTTTTCACTCGCACCGCCTCACCCTCAACTGTCCCGTAATGTAAAAGCGGATCACAACCGGTAACGTTGATAGTATACTCCCTCAGAATCCGAATCACATCAAACGCCCTGCTGTTTCGCATATCAGGAACGTTTTCCTTGAATGTAAGTCCCATAACCAGAACATGAGCTTCTTTCGGAGCCTTACCTGCTTTTATCAGTTCCTTCAGCACTTTTTCAGCCACATATTTCGACATACCGTCATTTGTGTCGCGCCCGGCAAGAATCACTTTGGGATGTATGCCTAGATGGAGCGCGAGATGAGTCAGATAATACGGATCTACGCCAATACAATGACCGCCGACTAATCCGGGGAAATAGCGGTTAAAATTCCATTTTGTGCACGCGGCTTCAATAACTTTGCGTGTCTCAATACCGACTTTTTCGAATATTATAGCCAATTCATTCATCAGAGCGATGTTCAAATCACGCTGAATATTTTCTATAACTTTTGCCGCTTCAGCAGTTTTAATATTTGGCGCCCTATGGATACCCGCAAGGATAATTTCGCCATATACCGCCGCAATAACTTCCAAAGATTCCCCATCAGCCCCGGAAACGACTTTAACAATTTTATCAATCGTATGCTCTTTATCGCCGGGATTAATACGCTCAGGGCTATACCCCACTTTAAAGTCAACGCCATGCTTCAATCCCGATTCCTGTTCCAAAATAGGAATGCAGATATCTTCAGTTACACCCGGATACACTGTGCTTTCATAAACAACAATCGCACCTTTGGACAAATTGCGCCCGACAATTGCAGTAGCGCTTCGGACAGCAGTCAAATCAGGGGTTTTTGAATGATCGACCGGAGTAGGCACTGCCACAACAATGAAGTCACAATGTGCGATCAGTTCGGGATTATCAGTAAATTCTATATCCGACGCCGCCAACTCGGCATCAGACACCTCATGCGTTTCATCCGCTCCAGCCTTCAACGCGGATATACGCTTACTGTTAATGTCAAAACCGACAATATGCTGTTTATTCCCAAACGCAACCGCCAGCGGCAAACCGACATAACCCAATCCGACAACACATATATTCCGGGTACTCAATCTTATCTCCTTTTTTAGCTATCGTTTCATTCTTAATATAATGTATTTATTTTAATCTGTAACGTAAAGATAAATCAGTGCTTCAACGCAATATAAATATTTTCAATTGCATGCCTGAGGTTCATTTGCTAAGATACGTTAAAATTTCTGCAAATCAGGAGGATAAAATGAAGAATATACTTGTCACAGGCGGCGCAGGGTTTATTGGGTCAAATTTCATACACTATATGCTTGATGCTCATCCGGATTATACCATAATCAACCTCGACGCACTCACCTACGCTGGCAACTTATCCAATCTGAAATCCGTAGAAAAAAATCCTCATTACCATTTTATAAAGGGCAACATCTCCAACTTTGAAATGGTTGAACATATATTAACAGCTTTCGCCATAGATGCAATAGTGAATTTCGCGGCAGAATCGCATGTTGACCGAAGTATCATGGGCCCTGAGATTTTCATCGAAACCAATGTTAAAGGCACAGTCACTATGCTTGAAGCCGCCCGAAAATTTCCAGTGGATCGTTTTCTGCAAGTATCTACTGATGAAGTATATGGATCACTTGGATCATCCGGTAAATTTACTGAACAAACTCACCTTGCGCCTAATAGCCCATATTCAGCGTCAAAAGCAAGCGCTGATATGATCGCCCGCTCATATTTTAAAACTTTTAGGATGCCTGTGCTTATTACTCGATGTTCCAATAATTACGGACCGTTTCAATTCCCTGAAAAACTGATCCCTTTAATGATAAAAAATGCTCTTGAGGATAAACCGCTCCCTGTCTACGGAGAAGGAAAAAATGTGAGGGATTGGATTCACGTGAAAGACCACGCAAAGGCAATTGACGCAGTACTCCATCGCGGAACTCCCGGTGAAATATATAATGTCGGCTCAGACAATGAATGGGAAAACATCGCCATCGTCAAGGAAATCCTGTCCATCCTGAACAAACCGGAAGCCCTGATTAAATTTGTAAAAGACCGTCCAGGACACGATTTCCGTTACGCAATAGATTCATCCAAAATGCATAATCAACTCGGCTGGTCTGCTGAATACAATTTTCACGATGGATTAAGAGATACAATCGACTGGTACCTCGCAAATCAGGAATGGGTATCTGAATGTACGAGCGGTTCTTATACACATTACTATGATAATATGTATAAGAACCGTTAATCCCCTTTCGGACTGCATAAAGAATAATAAAGCGCTTCGGTCTGATCCGTGATCGTATCCCAGTTATAAGTTGCTTTCACATACGGAACAGTGGTTGCACTCATTTTTCGTACTTCTTCAGGATGCTGAACAAGAAACTCCAGCGTCCTCCTGAGATCAGATGTATCTTTGTTCCGAAACGTAAAACCGTAAGACAATGAATTATCCGGCAATATAACTTCTTTATTTTCAGGAATATCACTGGCAAGTATACACTTACCGAAACTTAACGCTTCAAGGATCACGATCGGCAATCCTTCCAGCTCGGACGGCAGGACAAAACAATAAGCGTTGCTAAACAATTCAGCAAGTTCATTTCCATACACGTTTCCGGTAAAAATAATGCTTTTGTTGTCCTTTGCCTGTTGTTTGAGCTGAGCTACATAGTCATCAGAATGACTTGAGCCGCCAACTATTACCAGTTTTTTGTCCGTTGTAATTTGGGAGTACGAATCTACAAGATAATGACACCCTTTTTCCGGCACCAGCCTGCTGATAAACACAATATACGAATCTTTCTCCAACCCGTATTTCTCTTTAATTGTATTTGCTGGTAACAAGCTGGGGATGTTTACGCCGTTGGGAATATATGTGACCGCACCACCGTATTTATTCTCATAATACTGTTTCAAGGATTTGGAGACAGTAATGGTTTTATTCGGGAAATGAAAAGATGTCCACTCGCCAAACTGCAAATACAGAGACGCAAAACGGTTCCATTTTTGCCGCTGCCAATCCAAACCATGCACTGTCGCGACAACCTTCTTCAGTGTCATACGAGGCAAAATCGACAATGTTGAAGGGCCTATGGCATGATAATGAACGATATCGTATTCCTGAAATAAAGAATGCATTGAGCAAACAGCCGTATGTACAATAGCATCAAGATGTTTTGATTTAATTGTGGGCAAAATCCTGATAGCAGTCTTACCTGTTCTGGACGTATCAGCAGGATCGTAATTGTTATCTTGCATATAATACGGACGGCAATAGACAGTTACTTTGTGCCCACGAGAACTTAATCGACTGGATATTTCCTCAACATGGCGTTCTACTCCGCCGTACACAGCAGGAATTCCCTTTTGTCCGATCATTGCTATCCGCAACGGTTGTGGTGACATGCAGGAGGCTCCTCAGTCAGAATATGGACTACTTCTTCAGTTTTTTCTCATATTTGCGCAACTGATATTTATACGCGCGGTTTGTCGGTTCCTGCTCTATCGCCTTTTTCAATAAATCCCGCGTGGTTTCATTTTCTCCAATACGGCGGTATAACAGGGCAAGTTTAAACTGATAGTCGCTCTCATATGGGTTTAGTTCGAGAGCCTTGTGATAAAGGCCTATGGCCGCTTTAGTATCAGTATCGCCTTTTTGGAAAACAGTCTTGGCTCCGATTACTTCAGCCTTACTGGCATAGAGTTTTGGGTTAGACGGATCAAGGGCAATCGCATCATCAAAACGCTCAAGCGCCGAATCCCATAATATATTGTCTTTTAAAACCAATGCCTGATCAGAATACAATTCCGATAAAAACAACTTGCTCCCATGAGCAAAAGAGAGTCCGACAGCAAAAAACAACAGACAGGCGGTAGCGTAAAATAAGAGTTTGTTCTCATTAATGAAACGAAAGTTCCAAAAAGCTTCAGATGAATCTTCCGTACTGTATGACATAACAATAATGACACCTGAAATAAACAGCATTAAGAATGCGTTACTAGGAATATGATTATTGAAATCAAACAACGCATGTACAGCAACCGTCACCATAGCGGAAAGACCGCCGATCAAAAGAACCTGATTGTCGGGGAAATCAAACAACTCGCCTATTTTTCGGAATTTTATGAAAACACAAAATAAAAATGATATTATAATACAAAAACCTACCGCTCCATAGTCAATCAGGGCATTCAAATAATCATTATGGGTATATGTCACTTTACGCATCAGTCCATCATGTTTATAACGCGGATAATGCCATAAAAAACCTCCGGGGGCGTAACCAAAAAGCGGTTTTTCCTTGATCATTTCGATACTGTCAGCCCATATTTTTATTCTGGTATGAGCGCTGCTGTCACCTGTTGGGCTGATAGTGAGAAGCCGTTCCTGTATCGGTTTAACAAAAACGCCGACAAGTATCAGTGCCAGAATCATCACGCTTACAGGTAACATCCAGGCATTATTGCCCCGGGAATCTTCCCTTAAAAATGAGAAAAATACAAAAGACAACAAGCCAACCGTACCAGCGATCCAGCCTCCGCGTGAAAAAGTCAGAATCCAGCCAGCTATTAAGAGTAAAAAGCAATAGGCGATCAATAAACGTATCCCGACTACATAACGGGAAAATAAGACAATCGCCAGAGCAATGGGGAAAACAAGCTGTAAAAAACCAGCAAGGTGGTTCGGACAAACAAATGTCCCTCCCGCCCTATTCTTGTATTGTTCTGGTTTTTCTTTGGCAATAATGTTTAAAGAGGTAGTTACATCTTCAACGCTGTCAGTCTCTATAATTGTCGATGTCAGTTCCGATTTGAAACCGACGCCATAAACATTTGTCGATTTTTTTATGTACTGAATAATACCAATTGACGCAAGTACAACCGCCACTATTAAAATGATTGAATAAATAGAATATACATATTTTTTACGTTGAAAGGTGTTAATTACAACTGTAAAAAACAATGCGTAATCAACAACCTGAATGAACTCATTACGGGAGTAATAGTAAATATCACTTCTTTTAGTTGCAATAAAAGCATAGATAACGAATGCGATTACTGAAAACATGGCAAGCGGTTTCAATAGTTTAATGCGTTTCGAGATAGCCATTTTCAATATCCAGAAAAAAGTCAGCAGTAAAACAGCCAGATGAGTAAAATAAAGAGGCAATGGATTGACAACGCCAAAGCTCAAAGGAGTAAACACAAGGATAAAAGCCACTAATGCATGGATAAATATTCTGCATACAGTTTCAAGATTATTTTCAGTGCGCATAGCGGTAACTTTCTGTTCGATGCATTTAAAAAGTTGTTTTAGATTTATTATTCTACTGGATTAGAGGGATGAGGACAAGACAAATTAAAAAGCACTCTGAGGAACGTTCACAACGTCACCAGGCTGTAAAATGACATCGTAACTGGTATCACCCTCTTTAATGATTTTATCTACATTAACGCGAATTGTCTCTTTACTGTTGCCAACAGTCCGTATAACGGTAACTTTGTTTTTTGCGGCATAATCGGTAAAACCGCCTGCTTGCGTTATCGCAGTTAATACCGTAACGTTTCCGATCATCGGATAGGCTCCGGGGCTCTTTATTTCGCCAAGAACATAATACCTTCGTGAAAGAACACTGACGGTAATGTAGGGATTTTTAAGGTACTCCTGAGAATAAATTTCCATTAATTTCTGTTCCAGTTCACTTACTGTATATCCCGCGGCAGTCACTTCACCGATCAGAGGCAGATAGATATTGCCATTGGGAGAGATTTCAAGTTCATCTTGGTTCAGATCGTCATGGCGATAGAATTTTATAGTAATGGTATCTTTAGCTTTTAAATGGTATCCTTCAGTATTTTGCGCGTTTAATTCATGATAACCGGATCCCAGAAATCCAGCAAAAATTACAAACGAAACTAAGTATATAATATGTTTTGTTCTCATAGCAGGCCCCCTAGACAGAACTTTTCATTTCCTGCTTATTATCGTTACGATCAGATGATTCACCCGCATCGTCAACAGATTTTTCAGCGGTTTTCTGTTTTGATCTTTCAAAATAACCTTGTCCCTGATAATACCGGTAATTATGCCTGTAATAGAAGTAATCCTCACGTTTAAGATTTACCTCATTTAAGACTGCTCCAATAAGGTTCCCATCCGCATTTTCTATAGCTTTAACAGCTCTGTAGGCAACTTCTTTCGGGAACCGCCGGTATCCTAAAACCAGCAAAACACCGTCAACTTCCCGTGCAAGAATTGAACTATCGCTTATCCCCATTATCGGCGGCGAGTCAAACATAATTAAATCATAGTGCTTTGTAAGTAAACTAATCATTTCCTGCACATTCTTAGCCTCAAAAAAACTATTCAAGTCAACGGTACCCTTCCCGCACGGCAAATAATCAAGATTCTTAACTCCAGTTGGTTGTATGACGTCAAGATATGATTTTTTATTTGAAATAACATCAACAATTCCTTCATCCGGCGGATCAACTTCTAACATACGGTACACATTCGGACGGCGCAAATCCGATTCTATTATAAGAACCCGTTCACCGCTATGAGCAATCGTAATCGCGAGGTTCACAACGGACGTTGTTTTTCCTTCACCAACACCGCCGCTGGTAACCATGATGGATTTTATCTGTTTTTTCTGACGGCAAAACTCAATGTTGGTTCTCAAAATACGATATGCTTCGTAATTGGCAGAAAATGGGCCTTCTTTAATAAGCAATCCTACTTTCTGTGGAATAACACCAAGAATAGGCAACTGTAAATACTGTTCAACATCATTGATTGTTTTTACTGAGATATCAAGATATTCAATAAAAAATGCCAATCCCATCCCAACAATTAAACCGACAAGAATACTGATTATAATATTGAGTTTTTTATTTGGCTTGGCATATATGCCTTCGAGAGCTGGAACAGCACGTTCAATAATTTCAACATTAGTAATGGGCAGATCCTCGACAACATCCTGCTCTTTCAGGTTTTGTTTAAGAAGCATATACATCGATTTATTGGTTTCCACCTCACGTTCAAGGCGAATATACTCCAATTCTTTATCATCAAGTTCCTTCAATTCTTCTTTTGCGTTTTCGAGAACCTTCTGAAGTGTTTCTTCACGTACTTTCGCTACCTCGTATTCCGTTTCAAGCCCATTCATGATGCCCTTGATTTCAGCGGCCAGCTTCTTTTTCGCTTCCTCAACACGGGATTGGGCTTCAAGGATCTGGGGGTGTTTTTCTAAATACTGTTCGCGTAAAGCCGATAACTCTATCTCCGCTTCAGCCAGAGTATTCTTTAATACCGACAAATTAGGATAATTTCCCTCAACAGCAATAGCATGCAGTTTCTCGTCATCGGTCAGTTTTTTGAATTGATTCAATTTAACTTCTTTCTCAAGCCGTTCTGTTTTTGCTTTTAAATAGTCAGCGTTAAATTCTGACAATTGCTGTTTGTCTATATTAAACCCCTGTACAAAACTGAGGTTTTTTTCTTTTTTGACTTTTTCAAGAGCTACTTCCGATTCATTAAGGCTTTCCCGCATCGAATCAAGTTCATTGCGCAATTTATCAACAGCATGGCTTACTTCCTGCCGACGAAATTTTAAGCGTTGTCCCTGATATACTTCCGCAATTTTATTAGCTATTTCCGCCGCAAGAAACCTGTTCTTGTTATAAACAATTACTTCGAGTATGTTCGTATTTCTATACTGCTGTACTTCAATGCTCCCCCTGAGCGCTTCAATCGCCTTTTCATGGGGCAATGGTACATCATCCTGCGGAGCAAGTTTCCTTTCGAGATCCAATTGTTTGATGACCTCCGTCAAAACACCTTTTCCCTGAATAATCTCGTACTGGGTTTGATAATAATATGGGTCATAGGTATCAAGCACTTGCTGAGAATTAAATACATTGATCTCAGGCCGCTGTTTTTCAACCAGCAATTTCGTTGAAGACATATAGACGGGTGTCATCATAAAGGTAATAACAGTGGTGGTCATCACAATAATGAAAAACGCGGCCAAGACAACGTCTATTCTTTTTTTAATAATCTTCCAGTAATCAAGAAAATGTAGTTCTTTTACATTGTCTTTAATATTAATTTCCATTATAGCGCTCCATTTATAGAGATGAACAACACAGGTATACCATTACATACTATCGACACCAATAGTATAACAGTTTAAACATTATTTCAAACATTCAATATCATAATATCATTCCATGCACATTAGATAACAACATGGTACTAGTGATCGTTATCCCCTGCATATTTTGATTAAGAAAGGCACGTGAACGACTATTTTTATGATGATTAAAATATCGCATTAATACCAGTGAAATAATCGTTACGCTCCCAAGTAGAATTATTGAAATCTGAATCCGAGTCTGTTCGTTTATAACCAAGCTCATAAAAGAGCCATGGCGTAACCTGATAACTTACTACAGCACCCAAACGAAAAACTTTTGATGCGGGATCCTCGTTGACAAGCCGCTTGGCTATGTGCGTTCTGGCTGGCTGATTCACTTCAGCGACATACCGTTTTCCTTCATAATTGTCAATTGTATACGACATACTGAAATCCAGTGTAACTTTCGGCATGATACGATAAGAAACTTGTACCGAACTTACATGAATATCTGCATCAGTAAAATTTTCCTGCTCCGTAATAGTAGTAAGCAAGCGGTAACCAAGCGTAATAACCATATTTCTGAAATAGTTTGAAGTTAAACGAAGATCAACATACGGGTTTTTTCCAATTTTAGTCGTGCCAAGTTTAACGGGCGACCGCACATCCGAAATAGGGACAGCCGCGGGAGTTTCCGGTATTGTGTCAAAATCAACATCCTGAGTAGTTACCCCCGTAAATCCACGAAAAGGAGCTTCCATCTTTCTGAAATCCACACCGCCTGTTCCATCAAGCGTGAAAAATTTACCCAACCGGTAATTCATACCGCCAAATAAAAGATGCGAATCATAATCAGCATTGGCCCTTTTAGCAAATTCCCTGTTAGAAAAACGATACCCAGCTATCAGCAGGGTATCTTTATTTAAAATATAGGATGTTTCAAACCCCACCCTATTCTCCACATAGTCAAACGTTCTGGATGCAGAGCCCGAGTCGAAATCCAAAATCTCATTACCGTATTTAAACGTCAAATAAAGATAACGGAATATGTCGTATTTAAGAGCGACATCCAAAGAGTTGCGTTCAAAATCGCCCTGATTTCTAATTATAGTATTCCGGCGTATTATTTCCTCACCGACAAAAGCATGACCGCTCCTGATAATTTTGCCGGCCTGCTGATTAACATAATCATTCTGGACATCCAAAGACAATCGTTGGGAAAAATCGTGGCGAAACCTAAAATTAAGATCATGGGCTACATCTTCATTATCAAAAGGACGTGACCAGAAATACGCCAAACTGTATTTGTAGTCAAGACTGACAAAGGTCTGATCAAAAGGTAAGCGAAAAGATACTTTTGGCTCGAAAAAATTCACCATGCTTTCTATCTTTTCCTGAGCGGGACCACGCCCTCCGCCTATGCCGCGCTTAAAACTGACGTTATCAGAGTACTGCCCACGCATCCTGATTGAAGGGGTGAAGAATTTACCTCTTTGACGTTGCGGAATTAACTGATCGAAGGCCGCATACACAGATTGAATCGAATTAGCCGCTATTAACAGCAATACCAGCAACGAAACCATTATCCTCAAGATATTTTTCCAGGTTCTACTCATAACGCTCATTAGTATCCCTTTCTGTCATGGTTTTAAATTTTATGAAATTGTATAAAACTTTTAGTATTGTGTCAAAACTTTTATAAACAAGAAATACCGCATAACGCAACTAATTGTGTATTGCTCACTTCATAATAAAATAGATTGTAATCTCAGTATTTCAGCAAATACCAACTTCAATATTGGCGATACGTGTCGGATGTAATAAGAGGAAAGAGGTCATGAACAAATGTTTGAAGCACTTCCAGAGCGTCCTGTTCTTTCTTTTGTGTTGAGTCAGTAGAGATTCGCACAAACGCCCATCTATAATTTCTACCGAGAAAGCAACGGTCAAAACCCATTAATAAAACTCGTTTAAGGTGTGACGCAGTTATACGATGATTTCCCATAAACCAGTACAATACTATTTCGGATCTTCCAAACATTTCTTTACCATATGCAATATCAAGACGCGCTGTTTTAAGAGTTTGAATCGGGTGATCCAGCGTAACGGGATATACGGATTTACCGCGTATTGTCCATCCTTGCGAGGGATAACAGACCTCAGGGCGATGAATGCTTCTGCGGTCTTCACCACTAAACACGACAACCAGAAACACACTGCCAAGCCCTTCTTTTGTATAATGCCGCTTAACAAATAAGGTGTCTTGAGGCAAAAATTCCAATTCTACCGGAGAAACCTCGATATCAACCCCTGTCCAGCCTGAAAATTCAATAGGAAAACTTTCCTGGGTAAGATCAGGGGTCTCTGTAGTCTCAAGGCGCGTTAAAACTTTCACTGCGGAAAATGTCAGCGCCATTAAAACAAAAATAATTATAAATTTTTTATTTGCCACGAAAGCAATCTCCCTATACCGGTTAATGCAAGCAACGCAAAAGTAAACAGAAAAAAGCCGGAAAAGGAATGAAAAAATCCCAGCGCCATATCTTTCCCCAGAGATGCGGCTATCAGGCCAATCAGAACAACCCTGAAAACATTTGCGATAATCGCTATCGGCAAGGCTGAAACAGCAATAAGCGCTCTTTTCCATTGGGATTTTTGTGTCAAATAGGCAAACGCGATGCCAAGGGCGGTCAGCGATACCAGAGATTTCAGCCCGCTACACGGAGCCGCAACGTCAAAACTGAAAATGCCAATCATCTCGATTTGCGTCCCTATTCGGATAATAGAATATCCCAACAAATCAAGAATAATCGCCGCCCACTGAGAAGCAATCATTCTTAATTTAACGCCAATAAGCCCATCAAGAAATTCCATCGGAACCATAAACACCAAAAAACAAAGAGGAAACAACAATCGGTATGTTACCTGCCCTCCCAGCATAACAAGCATAATACCACCCGTAAAAATAATGAAAGCCATAATGGAAATCCGCTGTAAGTCGCCTATTTGGGCAAGCACATGCAAAATTAAAGCTAAGCAGATAACAAAATACCCCCATTTTGTCGGCGACAATACCAGTTTTGCCAGCTCATGCCGCTTTTGCCATATTATGTATCCTGAAACCAGCGGTACAAATGGACCCGGTGTGTAGCTTCCAGCTATCCGTGCGCGCCATTCGGTTACCATATATGCAAAAGGTGTATAGAATAACGCAATAATAGCTAAACAAACGAAAATCAACATCATCTTATTTGTTTTTAACCATTCAGAAAGCGTAAGATTCTTATCCATATAATCCACGATATCATTCCTGTTTTAAAATCGCGCTCTTCGACAGGAATACGTCTCCATTTTTGAAAACTGTACTCCACGTCCAGCCAAATCTATTATTCTCAGGTACTTTATTATATCGATACAGATATGAGTAGAGTTTAATCCAAATTTTATCCTCACTCTGCGGGTAACGGAGCACTGATGGTGAAAAATAAGCGCCATCAATATCCCGTGCGCGTTTATTGATATCTTCATAATCCTCCACGCCCCACGGCAGCCAGACAGACTTCAGATCGCCATACCAAGCGGTAGCCCAGGGAATATCAGATAGAATAACACTACCCGGCAAAACACCAACAGCGATATTCTGGATATTGTCTTCCCAGTATAATCGCGGTTTGCGATGCATGGTTTCATCGAACAATTTTGGCATCCATCCAAACAAAACAGGTGTTATATTCAAAACAATAAAAATAGTAACCAACCCCAGTCGGATGAAAGGATTTACACGTTTCAAATCCAGCAGGTCAATAAACAAACTGACCCCAATAATCGTAAAAATAGGAAAGAAAGGAAGAATCCCATTAGCACCCGGCCTGAATAACGCGGAAAGACACAACTGAATAGCGAACAACAGTAAAATAATCCATTTAATTTTATCAAAACGACTTTTTGTACCCGACATAAAATATGCAACAATGACAAAAGGCGTTAGAAACGTTCCCATCAGTGAGAGAATCGCGCTATAATGTTCTTTAACTCCCATTGTAATTTTACGAAGAAAAAAGAAGAAATTAAAGTTTTTATCAGCAATGCTGTCAAGAGAAGAACGCCAGGCAAGGTTGCCGGGAAAAGGTTCGGTAAACATTTTATATTTCAAAAATTCCAATGTAAAAAAAGGATTTCCCGTTAAACGGTAATTCCTGACCAGCCAAGGCGAAATCACCGCAAGAAACGCCAGCAGAAACATCATGGCATGCAAAAATTTAAACTTACGGGCACGGAAAAAGAAAAAAATAAACAACGGAATGGCAAACAGGCCGAAAGAATATCTGGTAAGATAACATAAACCAAGAAAAAAACCAACCATGACAGGCTTTAACAGATTATCTCCGTCATATGATGCAAGGGGTATTAACATTATTAAGAACAAGACCGTAAGAAACACCGTTGGCAATGCAGTTATACTCTCCGCAAGCACAAGCGTATTGGTGATGTAAAACAATACTGACAAATGCGCTATATTTTTCGGAACTATCATATTCGCCAGAATAAGCATCAACGGCACAGACAAAATAAAGAATATTCCGGAACCGTAAAAAATAATCTTCCTGTCAATCTCCCCCTTCATAATCGACGGCGCGTTAAACATTTTAAGAATCATTCCAAGGTATAAGGAATACAAGGGAGGATTTGTCAGTTCAGGATGCTTCTCGAAACTAGGAAAATAACGTAAGCTAACCGGTCGGATAAAGTTTGTGGTCACACCCTGCCCCCTGCTGACGTTTTTCGCAATCTGAGCATAATCAATTGCGTCCGGATGTGCGAGACGGATAGGATAGGATGTCATTAAAGAGAAGGTAATAAAAAACAAAACGACCGAGGCTAACAGCCAAGCAACAACTCTTATAGCACGAGCGCCAATATTGTCGATACCCACAACAAAATCTTGAACTTGTTTTTCTACGGATTCGGCCATCTGATACTCCTTTTTATATTTAAAATAGTTGATCAGTTATTCTACACTAAGCGCTTCCACCGGCAGTCCGTCACTGTCCGTATACCGTACGTCAAACATATTATTCTGAGAAGTAGACGCTGTAAAGAGGATGTCAAGGTAATGCTTACCTTTTTTGAGCGTAACCTGAGTCATTTGATTGCCAATATCGCTTTTACCGGAAACAACCCCAATCTGCGCACCGTCAATATAGAATTCCGCCTCGCGGCTAGCGCTGAAATGAACATAAAACTCTGCATCATCCGAGAGACATAATTCTTGGGACGCATACCACGAATTCCTAACTTCAGACAAGTAATCCGGCAGAAATACCGCATGAGTAATCGAATCAGCAACAACCTCATGCACAGTATATTTACTATCGCCCTGACCTAATACGGCTTTACTATTATTCAGGCGCAAACGAATTTTCTCACGAAAAACCGGCTCATCGCCAGGGCCGATCACGATCCATTGTTTGTAAACAGTCTTTTTGTTAATCAAACCATTGACAACACTATACCACAATGAATCCAAATAACTATAATTATTTATTTTATTTTTGATAAAAGGATACTTCTTCATATAATAATCAAGAACCGCCTCATGCTCAGAATCTGTCTGAGGCCGCAATGTTTTCGCGACAGGATACCCTGCAAACCAGCTTCTAAGAAATTGTTCTGAATACAATTGAGATAATTTAAGCCCATAAATATTTTCTAATGCGGTTAATTCATACAATTTTTTCAAATAATGCATTTGCTGAGAATATTTATAAATATCTGATGATAATGAAAAATGGGCACTTAAGTAATTAGTTAATAGTGTTTCAGCTTTACCAAAACTCAGTTTTTTTAATGAAAAAATTGTCTGTTTCGTAACGTTAAACCATTGTTCATCCTCATCACAAATCGTAAAATTGGCAAAGAATAATGGGTCGCCAATATAAAAAAGTTTCCACGGTTTCGCATACTGCGGTGGAATTTCATCCTTTTGTTGTACCGCTTCCGCGAAAGAGGAACCTGCAACCCATTTATTAATTATGGTATGAGAAAGATTAAAAGCTGGGGAATACGGTTCTGTGATCGAACCGTAATACACAAACGCCCCATTATACAGCCAGCGTCCTGCAATGGTATCAGGATCATAAGGATTCGCGGCTGACGCACTGTGTGCGAAATGAACTGCAACAGGCATAGTGTCAGGAATGTCCTCCACCCGCCCTCCACTCCATGAGTCCGGGTAGCCTGATGAATTAACAAAAAGCAGATCATATCTGTTTATAGGCATTGTCGCTTTATGCCATTGCGCGAAAGAATATTTTACCAGCGCACATGGTATATGCTGGGCCAGTTCCCAGTACCCTGTGTCCAATGCGCGCCGCCATTTCAGAGGCCACAAATCAAAGAACAATCCTCTGGATGTGGAGAGAAACATAGAACACATCGCCTGATACAAAGCCGCTCCTTCCTTTACTTCCATCAATCGTCCGGTTACGGCAAATGGCGTTTCTTTGCCGTCATCAAGGCGGTTTATGGCGTCATCCAGCGCATAGCCGTTCTCATATTTAAACGGCATATCCAGCCCAATAGTAATCGCATCAATCCCTTTTCCGAATTCTTTGTACGGATACGGCCATTTTTCGAGCAGATTAATAATGTCTGCCCGAATAGCGTTTTTCGTCGTCAGAGTATAATTACCGAAAATAGGTCTTATGGGAGGAGAATATAATTCTATAATCTGTTTATGATAAACGGCAAGGCTCAGCGCCGCGGGAAATTCAGGTGACTCAATATTAGTCAATACCATGCCCTTAGGAATGTAATCAGTTTTTTTACAATACTCTATAAACGCGGCTCGCCCTGAATTGATCCGCACATCTTCAAGGGAAGCATCAGCACATGAAGCCAGAATCACAGCATATAATAAATCGTCGTTAAGCGCCGGCAGAGAATGTTTATCAGTATACACATACTCAACACGCCCATTATTATACGCGGAGGCAAACTTCTCGGTATAGGCGTTATGTCCGATGAAAATAGGAAATCTTTCAGTATCTGTCCATGTACTTAAATAATATATAAATGTATCATAGTCAGGAACGATGAGTATTTTTTTAGATGACATGGAATCATTATCCTGTTCAGCGTTTAAAGCCGGCTGTACCTGCACAAGCGACATAATCATGCATGCTGTTATACAATAGCCTATTTTGAACGGATTGACCCGTTTCATATTATAAGTCACAAGTCCTCTATCGGTCACGGTAGGCTACATAGCGAGCAAGTTCACAAAGAAACCCACTTTTTTTACCAAATCCCTGAAGAGAGATCAAAGCCTGCTCAACTGTCTCATGGAGTTTCTTTTTCGATTCTTCAAGCCCATACAATGATGGATACGTGGCTTTGTTCAGTTTAGCATCTTGCCCTACATTCTTGCCGAGTTTTTCTGCGTCACCAATAACGTCAAGTATATCGTCACTAATCTGAAAAGCAAGCCCCAGCGCTTCCCCATATTTTGTTAATGCCGAAAGAGCAGTGCTGTCAGCGCCGGCACAAACAGCTCCGGATTCGACAGAAACACTGATAAGCTTGCCCGTTTTGTGCCGGTGAATATACTCCAGGAGTTCAACATCAATGGGTTTATCCTCGCTTAACAGATCCATCACCTGTCCGCCGATCAGCCCTGTACTGCCAGATGCCGCCGCAAGCATTGATATTATTGTCGCGGAGTATCCTGTATTGCCGATGGACGACGCCATCGCGAATGCTTCCGTGAGAAGCGCGTCACCTGCCAGAACCGCTATTGCCTCACCAAACTTTTTATGACAGGTCGGCATACCTCGCCTGAAATCATCATCATCCATGCATGGCAGGTCATCGTGAATAAGCGAATAGGTATGAATCAGTTCCAGAGCACAGGCAACGGGCAATACCTTCGCGGTCATAGAATCGAAGAGCTCGAACGAAGCAAGACATAAAACCGGTCTTAAGCGCTTGCCTCCTGCAAACAAGCTGTAATGCATCGCTTCATGAATACGAGACGGGTAAGCGTCACGGGGAGGCATGTTGACAATAAGAGCAGTATTTACAGTATTAATGTAGTTATTATAGCACGCCTTAAAATCCATAAATATATAACTCCTTTGGAAAGTGAACTGGACTAAACCGAAAATCTGAAATAATCAAGAAAAAAAATGTTCAACCGAAAACAAAATATTATTCAAGTTTTTTTATATTTAATGTGATGTTTAAATATTAGTAAACTTTTTTTTTTATTATTGTTCAGATTAATGAAATATAAATATCTTTTGTAATTAAAAATTTGATTGAATTTTAAAAATCTATATGTATATTATGAACAAGATCTGCTAGCACAGAGCTTTTAAGTTCAAATAATATCATAACTTCCGAAAAGTATTTATTTTAATTAATTGTATATTTAATTTCCAGGAGGATGGCTGAAATGAAAACGACAGAACCTTTGATTCTTGAGTCGAGTCTGAATACTGATTCAGTGGTAAGAGAATTTGAAGAAATTTTAAATTTTGAAAACAATTTTGAATCATTTGCCCAAAAAAGCCGTAATGGCGATGACGATGATGATGATTTAGATGACGATTTTGAAGATGATGAAGATCTTGATGAGGAAGATGAAGAAGACTATGATGACGAGCCTGACGACGAAGACAGCGATGAGGCAGATATCGATTATTTCGATGATGAGGAAGAAGAAGATCTCGACGAAGACATCGATATAGACCTCGACGAGGACTATGGCGACGACCTGATGGATGATGATCTTGACAAGGAATTCGGTTCAAAATTATCAGACGATTACGACGAAGAAGAATACATAGATGATTTCGATGAAGTTTCCGACGATGATGATGAAGATTTCGATGACTTTGATGACTTCGATGATTTCGAGGAAGAAGAAGAGGAAGAAGAAGAGGATGAAGAGGATGAGGATTTCGATGACTTTGATGATGAGGAAGACGATTTTGATGATTTAAACGATTACGATGACTTTGATGATGAGGATAACTACAACTAAATAGATCGAATTGAGGATCAACATGAGCGAAAAAAACAAAGAACATGCGTCTTTCGGTTTACTTCTGGAAGTATTCAAAAATTCGTTCGTTGTTCCTTTAGTAGGGTTGCAAATGGCTGGATTAATCTGTTTCGGTTTGATTGAGACAGTCTTTTCCACGATTTCTTCGAGAATATTTGTTATACATTTTACAGTACAGGCGGCAGGATACCTTATAGCCCTGTTGCCTCTTTTTTTCTGTATGGTAACTGTTTCCTACTATTTCCAGGAAATGCTCATCAATAATAATACCTCCATCAACCTTTACACTGCGATAGACCGGTGCATGGGTAAAATCGCCGCCATGCTGAAAATGGCGCTGATATTTATCGGAATTGTTATCGCCTATGTCATTGTTCTTTCACTCTGCAATGCATTGATTCGAATACCATATGCAGGCGACTTTCTGTGGCCTCTTGTCTTTTTTCCAAACCTGCTCACTGCATTGATAATAATTATGCTTATACCTTTTATATTACTATCGGTGCATGTTATGCCGCCTCTCTTCGCTGCCAGAGAAATAAATACGCTTAATCTGAAGCTTATCAGATCAGCATACTGGTACATTATCCAGCAACGCAGGAGAACAGTATTTATTTCGACTGTTATCGGCGCTTCGATTTTTTTTATTCATTATTGCGCATCGTTACTGCATCTTTTAATCTCTCATGCGTTCATTGGGGAAAAAAGCATACACCTGCTCATAGAAATACCCCGTTTCCCGGGATATGTACTGCGACCCTGGTTAAAATATTATCTGCCGTTCGACTTCATTCACACGAGCAACTTCTTTCAGTCAATCGGAGCATTCTTCTGGTCATTGCTCATGTTTCTCACTGTTTGTTTTGTGTATGCATCCATTTTAACCTTCTGGAATGCAGTAGGTATTTGTTGTCTCGACACAAAAAATACTGAACAAGCTTAACCCTGCATACTAGTCTCACAGAGTCAAAAAAGGTACAGTAATTGCTTAACTATTATTGTTATAAGCCGTAATTATAACTGTACTTTTAAGGATTAAATAATTATGAATTGTCATAACTGTGGGGAAACCAACCAGCCGGGAGCCATATTCTGCCGCAAATGCGGAGGGCGCCTCCTTCCTGAACATGTGCTTGCACGTGAAGAAAAAAAACGGCTGCGCGAAAGTGAAGAACGCCTCTCAGGGCATAAACGCATACACTTCCTCAGATACCTTATCCCTCTGGCTTTCTTTATATATGTTTTCTACCTGATAATTCAAAACCCCGTACTGCCCCGAAACCTAAACATCAATGAACGCTACGCTGAAAAATTTGAGACAAAACTGCTCCGGTTACATGAACATTATAATAACAGAAAATTGTATCGCATCGCCATCACTGAGGACGAGCTGAACTCATTCCTGAAACTTAATACGTTCGCAACAAATGCCGATTTATTCAACATCTTTCTCGATGACGGATTAACTATTTTTATTAACAGAAGTATTCTCGGCAAAACAATACGTTTAAAAATTTACTGCGGCATCCAGATAAAAAATGGGCTCATTATGCCTGAAATTTTAAACGTACGACTTGGCAAACTGCCTGTACCATCGTTCATTGTTCGTTTTGTCGTTGATAAATTGCTGACAAGCAAGTTTTCAAATGAGCTTGCCTGCCCTCCATATATTACCGGATTCGAATTCAGCGAAAATATTATGTATATTATCTACGACCCAAACTATAATGATAAAAAAAGTTCTCTGCCTGCATCGGATGATGTAGACCAACTGCTCATGCAGGCAAACAAACTCTATAAAGACCAGGAATTGAACGCCGCATTAAAACTATATAACCAGATCATTGCCGATTACCCCGATGACCCACGCATTCCCGCACTAAAAAAATGGTGTGAAGATATATCGGCAAGAATCAACAAATAATCTGATATGAAAGCTATAATTCAAAGAGTAAAAAACGCATCCGTTGTTGTCGATGGAGACACAGTAGGTTCTGTGAAAAAGGGACTACTTCTTTTTCTCGGTATAGGCAGAAATGACAGCCGTTCTGACGCTGAATATCTGTCGAACAAAGTTGTTCAACTGCGTATTTTCGAAGACCCGCATGGCAAAATGAACATGTCGCTGAAAGATATCAATGGAGAATTACTGGTCATATCGCAGTTCACCTTATACGGCGATTGCTCAAAAGGAAGGCGGCCAAGTTTTACTGACGCGATGCTGCCCCATGAAGCGGAAGAACTGTACAATTACTTTGTTGATTTGCTGAAAAATCATTGTCATAACGTGCAGACAGGTATTTTCGGAGCACACATGGACGTTGCTCTCATAAATGATGGACCGGTAACATTTATTATTGAAAGCAAATAGAGTTACTATGTCCTGTAAAATTTTTCTATTTTACATAACGCTATTCCTTGTATTATCCATATCTAATCACCCTTGTTTTTGCGCACAGGTATTCGCCCCATCATATCCTCTGAGCGTACAGGCAAAAGAACACGCCGAAGCACACGAACTGGTGTATTTTTGCACCACATATATCACCTACCTTCGTAATCAATGGGGATTGACAGCAAAAAAGGCATCGCCTGTTTCCGTAATTGCCGTAAGCTCAGGAAATGACTCCATGCAGCGTATGCAAAACGGTTCAGTAGTAATCACCGTCAATACAAACAATCATGATTTTAAGACAACATTGTCGCACGCCTTGACAGGAACAGTAATTCAGGATTGCATCGCAGAACAATATCAGGAATGCATCAGTATCCCTCTCACTATAACATACGGCATTGAAGGGATCTTTTCTCATATAAAAATACTCCCCCGGTATGTTGTCATCCACAGGAAACTATCCGATTTTCAGTACATTCCCCCTGAGCTCTTGTTCTCAATCCAGCATAGTTTATCCGAAGAAACTGAAGATATATTCAGGCTGGAATCCGTTTATATGATGGAATTTTTCGGCTCTTACGGAATACGAGGGCAACAGTTGATTGGTTTTATCGCCCAATACGCAAAAAACAGTTCCGCCGCGATTCTCGAAATAGCCAATAAAACCCAGTGTTATACACCGGATCGGTTTGAGGCGCTTTTCCTTGAATCGACTATCCAAAAAAAAGTCGTATATAACCTCGCTTCCGCGTCTGAACGGCTGAAAGAAACCGATATACTCGATTTAATTCACGATATACTCCTGTTTGATTTATATGATCCGTCACATCCTACTGGACATAAATTATCCCGATTCGCATTCGATCTGACTATTGCAGATTTTCCTTGTGTCGAAGCCGAGCAGATCGACAAAAAAATTTTGATGTTGCGCTCGCTCAAGGAATCAGGTATTTTACAGGAAGGCATTGAGCACCTGATTACAGCTCTGGAGTATTTACGCAAAAACGATTATGAATCGTATTATGACCATCTCTACTTGGCACAACGGACACTTTAATGACACAACCACATATTTTAATCACCAACGATGACGGGCTTCATGCGCCGGGCATAAAAGCGTTATATCTAGCGCTCAAACAGATCGCAACCGTTACCGTAGTCGCTCCAGTAACGGAACAAAGCGGTGTGAGCCAGAAAATCACTTTTACCGAACCATTGAGGGTACTGCAAATAGAAACTAATGGATCGGGCATTACATATGGAATACACGGCACACCATCGGATTGCGTACAGCTTGGTGTAAACGCTATACTTGAATCGCCTCCTGATCTGATTATTTCCGGCATTAATCAGGGAGCGAACAACGCACTGACTACATTTCACTCCGGCACAGCAGGCGCGGCGCGTGAAGGAGCCCTGCTCGGGATCCCTTCAATTGCTGTTTCACTGGCATCGCATACATCGACCGACTTTTCATATGCGTCACATATCGCAGTAAGAACGGCTCAACTGATATTAAAATACGGATTACCGCAGGACACATTCCTCAACATCAACGTTCCTGCAAAGAAAAAGGAAGAGATCAACGGAATCCGAGTTACCTCCCTCGGTATGTCCCGGTTCCGTGGTAAATATAAAGCCGATAATGATCATCGCGGCAAAGGATTCTACTGGATGGTCGGCGCTCTTATCAATTTTGATCAAGATAATCCCTTCAGCGATACAGCCGCTTTACAGGATAATGCAGTTTCCATAACCCCCATCCTTCTAAGCCAGACAAACAACGCGTATATTGAGACGCTCAAACAGATCGTTGACACAGCTGATTTTTCATAACCAGCATTACAGAAAGGATATATCAATGGTTCGACGCCTCCTGTCAATTCTACTAATAAGCGGTATAGCATTTTATATGATAAAAATTATACTCGACTTTTTTTCCACTGCAGAGGAAGAATCCGAACAGAAGCCAGAAACAGAACCAGAGCTGGAAGACAATGATGGAGATGAGTACTGGAATGTTGACATCAACGAAGATGACGCTCATTTTATGGATTCTCACTCGAATGGCGTAGAACATCCTGAGCAAAACATGGTACAAATATATATTGCCGATTCTGTCGCTCAGGCACGCCTGATCCAGCTCGCTTTGGATGAAGCCGAAATACCCTCATCCACCTTTGAGCCGGGTATGTCAATGCTCCCGTTTGCAGGCGACTCAATTGACGCGGTAACGATTATCGTTCCTGAAGAGCAGGAAGAAAAAGCGCGCGAAGTTATCGATAAGTATTTACAGCAATCTGAGCACAAAAAATCCGATTCACCAGATGACAAATAATCCACCCAGATTCGCCGCGATAGATTTCGGTACAAATTCCGTTCGGCTGTTGATTGCGGATATTTATCACTCCCAAGATAAGACAGTTAAAATTGTACCTGTTTGTACTATTGCCCACGTTGTGCAGTTGGGAAAACGCATCCATGACACAAAACTAATCTGCCCTGAAAACATAACTAAATGCATTGCGGCCCTTGAAAATTTCTCCATACAGATACAGGCATATCAGCCGCAAAAGATATTCGCTGTGGCGACGAGCGTGTTCAGGTCGTTGTAGAGTTGCGGGATTTTTGTCAGCGTGTCGCCGCTGAGAGCGCGGGAATAGATGGCGCGCAACACTTCCTGCTGGCGGCGGCCGCGGTCGAAGTCATTGGACTTGGAGCGGGAACGCGCGTACCAGAGGGCGAGATCGCCGTTCATGTGCATCAGGCCGGGGCCTGCAGTGTACAGGAACCAGTTGTCTTCGTTTTCGGGATCGAGTTCGGGCGAAATGAGCCGCCAGTCGGTGTAGGGACAGGCCACGGGGACGTCGATGCCGCCGAGGGTGTCCACGATCTGGCGGAAGCCGTCAAATTCGACCATGGCGGTGTGGTCAATGTGCAAGCCGAGGTTGTATTCGATGGTGTCCTTCAGTAATTGCGGACCGCCGCCCGGGTAGCCCGTGATCTCTCCGTGCATGTAGGCGGTGTTGACGCGTTGCATCTCCCAGTCGGGGATGTAAACCCACAGGTCGCGCGGAATCGAGATGAGCGAAACCTGGTCATCCTTGGGGCGCAGGATGGCGATCACCATCGTGTCGGTGCGATACGAGGAGCCAGGGCGTTTGTCCGAGCCGATGAGCAGGAAGGTGATCACGTCCGCGTATTCACCGATATTCGCGGGCGGCGGAATCACCGTGGGGTAGGGGATGTTTGGGAGGGTGGGTGTGGGGAGCGCGACCATCTCTGTTGGGATGATCAGCGGCGGAAGCGGCGTAGCATATGTCTCTGCAGAGATGGTGGGGAAGGGAGTAGCCAGCGCGGGTTGGAAGGGAGTCGGCGTGGGCGAAACCAATCCCTGCGGCGTGATGATGATGAACGGCAATCCGTGCACTTCGCGCGTGGGCGCGGCGGTTGATCCGCAGGCAGTGAGAAGGAGAACAACGAGAATAATGACAGGGAAAAGTCGGTGCATAAAGTCAGCCTGAAAGGCTTGGTATGTGAGCGTTGCCCGGGTGAGGATTCCGCCTCTCGAAATCGCGACCCGCTATGGGGTGGAAGGAGGCGGGGGCTCTGTCTCCGTCGGCGCGGATGATTCGTTTGTGGAGGGCGTCTCTGTGGACACGGGAGTCTCGCTCGGTGGAATCTCCGTCGAGGTCGGCTCAGCGGTGTTGGTCGGCGGGAGGGCCGTTTCGGTCTCTGTCGGGATGAGCGTTTCGGTGGGGAATTCGATGTTAATCGGTGTGGCGGGCGGCGTGCTCGTGACGGTGTTCGGCACCCACAACAACTGGCCTACGCTGATAACGTCTGAAGTCAGGCAGTTGGCCTGTTTGAGTTCCGCTACGGTGATTCGGTAAAGCAGGCTGATACGATACAGGTTATCGCCGGGTTGGACGGTGTAGCGCACCCATCCATACGGCGCGCCGCACGCGATTGCTGTGCTGGTCGGCGGCGCGGGCACATAGATGCCATAGCCCGGCAGAATATATGGCGAAACGAGGCAATTGCCCGCCATCAAGGCGGCGGGCGTGGTGTGATAACGGAAGGCCAGCGTATCGAGCGTATCTCCCGGCAGGATCGGCGCCAGGATCCAACCCGCAGGCGGGGGACAATTAGTGGGCGGGATGGGTGAGGCTGTAGCTGTTTCTGTGGGGATAGGGGACGGGGTGGAACTGACCGCCTCGGTCGGCGCGGGCGGGAGGGCGGTCTGTGTTTCCGTGGGCGCGGGAGGCGGCTGAGGCACATAGCCCTCGGCCAGCGCCAGTGACATCCCGCCGAAGACGATCAAAACGGACAGCAAGCCGAGCAGGAGGCCGCCCCCCAACTGTCGCAGGGCTTGCATGGTTTACCTCTCACCCGCTTTGGGCGAATGGGAAATCGGCAAAAGCACGCTGAATGTGGAGGTCTCCCCGGCTTTGGTCTCCACCCAAATCCGCCCGTGCTGGGCCTCGGTCAGTGTCTTGGCGATGGACAGTCCCACACCTGTATCGCCCACGCCCTGGATGAGGACATTGTCCGCGCGATAGAGGCGGGTGAAGACGCGCGGCACATCCTCCGATGGGATGCCTCCGCCTGTGTCCGTCACCTGGATCAGGACATAATCCTGGTCATCCTCGTTTCGCGTCTGGACTTTGAGCGTGACATTGCCTTCGATTGGCGTCGCGGCCCCCGCGTTTTGCAGGAGGTGGATGAGGATCTGTTGCAACGCCTCGCGGTCCGCGTGGATGGGCGACATGGCCTTGGGCAGGTCGAGGTGCATGGTGATGTTCTTCTCGCGCACCTGACTGCTGGTGTAGGACATGGCGTTGTCGATGATCACGTTCAAGTCCACGGGCTCCGATTTGAGATCCGCAAGACCCGACTCGAGTGTGGTCATCTGGATTAAGTCGTCGATCAGGCTTCCGATCCGCTCGGTGGAGGCTTTGATGCGTTCCACAAATTTTCGCTGGAGCGCGCCGAGGATGCCCACCGATTCGCCCAATAACAGGTCGGTATACCCGACAATGGACGACATCGGCTGGCGCAATTCCTGTGAAATGGACGCCACCACTTCGGCCTGTTCGTTCGTGCGTTCGGACTTCGAGCCTTTTTCCAACTCGAGGATCTTCATATTGGCTTCGGCCAGTTGGTTTTGCAGGCGCGCCACATCTTCGAGTGTGATGCGCAATTCCTTCTCCAACTGGTTGATTTCGCTGGTACTGCGCGTCTTTTTCGCGGAGCGCAAGGATTCGAGCTCCTTTTCCAATTCGCCGATACGCGTCTGCGCCTCTGCCTGAATTGCTGAGATGTCCACGCTCGCGGCGGGAGACTTGAGTGCCTCCTCCAGTTTGTGGGACAACTCCTCGTTCTGCGTCTTCGCCTGGGAGAGTCTCGCGAGCGCCTCTTCCAGCGACTGCTGGGTGGCCTGCTCCTTCTGCTGAAGTGACGTCACCTGCTGGCCGCGCTGCACGATGGACACCAGCGATGCCGCGATATTTGCCAGAAATGCCTGGTCTTCCGCGCTCCACAGACGGTTGGAATACGGCGAGAGCAACATGATTCCGCCGATGGCTTCTTTTTCCTTCGTCAGCATCGGCACGCTGATCAGGTTGCCCGGGTTGCCGAGGCCGAGCACGTCGCCCAGTCCCTTGATGTCCGCGGAGGTGGCGCTGGCGGGCAGGCGCAGGGGACGTCCGCGCTGGAGGGCGTTGGCGAGCATCGGCACAGCCGTCTTGTTGAGACTGCCGCCTTCGAGCGGTTCCTCGCGGATCAAGTCATAGCCCGAGGCAATCTGCAACTGACTTTTGTTGTCCGTCAGGTAGATGAGGAAGCACAAGTCGGCCAGCATGGTCTGCGCGATGGCGCGCGTCACGGCCTGACTCATTTTCGTGGTATTCGTCTCCGCCGCCAGGTCGAGCAAAGCGTGGAACGTCTTCGGGTCGGTGCTGTATCGTCTCCGCTCAGGGACGGACGCCTCTTGCTTGATGGAGATCGGCTGGGCGGTTGGCGCGGGGAAGCGTTGGGGCAACGTCAACAAAATGGGATACGCCGCCAAATAGGCCAGCCGCACTGCGCCGGGAAAATCACCTGTCGAGCGGTCGCTCCAAAGATATAGCATGTGGCCTGCGAAGGCCAGCATTAAAAACGCGATGCCGTTTCCCCACCCGCTTGGTCTTCGGATGAGCAGAATCAACGCGCCGATCAACGTCAGCCCGATGGAGGCCATTTGCCACAACCCATCTTGAACAGTGGGGTTGAACGAGGCCTGCGTGATGGAATTGATATCTGTCAGGCTGAGAACCGCAACGGACGCGATCAACAGGCTGAGCAACGCCGCGGCCGAATCCGCCGCGCGGCTCGGTTCAGGGAAAGCCCATAGCCAAGTCACCCACACGAGACCGAGCAATACAAACGCGCGGTCGAGCGGCGGGAGCAAGACATTCAAATTCAACACCTGCTGCCAGCCGAGTGCGCTGATCGCGAACATCAGTAAATTGGCGGCCAGCAAAATACCCAGCCCCACCATCGTCCGCCGCGCCTGGGGAAAGTCACTGGAACGCCAGTGGTTGAAGGCAGACTGCATTCCAAACGCAATCGAAGAAACCAGCAGGATGTGATACACCACACTGCCCTGCTGGCTGGTCATGAACGAAAAAATCTGGCTGGAAAGGGAACCCATACAAAGGCAATTATACTGCCATTCAACGGATATAATTATTGCGACATGCGTACGCTTCTCCCCCGACTTTTGATTCTGTTCGCTCTCCTCGGACTGACCGCGGCTCCCGTGCTTTTTTCCGCCCAGGCCGACATCCGACGCGCCGACTCTGCCCTCGCGAACGCGCATCCCCTCGACGCGGCCGCGGACTACGAACACGCGTCCATTCTCCTCTTCTGGCGCGCGGACCTGCGCGAGCGCGCAGGGAATGCCTTCTTCGCTGGCGAGGACCTGCCCAACGCGGTGCGCCTGCTTTCGCAAGCCGATCCCCTCTCCGTGACAGGCTGGCGAAACCTCGGTGACGCCTATTTTCAAATGGAACGCTTCGAAGATTCTACACGAGCCTATCAACGCGGATTGGATGCACACGGAGCGGACGCGTCCCTCTATCGCGGCCTCGCGCTGGCGCGCAACGCGCAGGGAGATTTTGAGTCGGAGACCGCGGCCCTGCAGAATTATGTCTCCCTCGATGACTCGGACGCAGCTATCCGTCATCGGCTGGGATTGCTTCTGTCCATTTTTGATCCCGAAAATGCCCTGCCCGAGTTGCTGGCCTCTGCACAACTCGACGAATCTTACGACTCCGAAGTGCAGACCATGCGCTCGGCGCTCAATCTGGCCTCCATCGAAATGGATGAGGCGAATCGTCTCATTGCTGTTGGCCGCGGGCTGGGACTCGTCAGCGAGTGGCAGTTGGCGCGCGAAGCCTTTCGGCGCGCGTCCCTTGCGAACGGGAAAAATGCCGAGGCGTGGGCCTGGCTTGGCGAGGCCGACCAGCATCTCGGTCAGGATGGAAGCGAAGCGTTGGAACGTGCGGTCGCTCTGAATCCGTTCTCGGCCAATGTCCGCGCTTTGTACGGTTTGTATTGGAAACGTCAGGATGAACCGCAAAAAGCGTTGGCGCAATTTCAGTGGGCGGCGGTCATCGAGTCGCAAAATCCTGCCTTTCAAGCCGCGCTGGCGGATGCCTTCGTCTTTGCAGGCGACCTGCCCTCCGCTCTGGCCGCGTACCTGCGCGCCGCCGAACTTGCCCCCATGGACGTTTCGTATTGGCGCATGTTGGCAATTTTCAGCGCGCAATATAATTTTCAGGTGAAGGAATTCGGCATCCCCGCCGCGCAACAGGTGCTGGCGCTTGCGCCCAATGAGGCCTCCTCGTACGACCTGCTTGGCTGGACGTATCTGGCCGCGGACATCACCGGGCTTGCGGAGGGGAATCTTAAGGCCGCCCTGCGCCTCGATCCTGACCATGCGGCGGCGCACCTGCACCTCGGCATGACCTACCTTCAGATGAATCGGCTCAACGATGCCCGCCTGCATTTGATCCAGGCGCAGACGCTGGCTCCCGATAGCACGGAGGGACAGCAGGCCGCGCAATTGTTACAACTCTATTTTCCGTGATTCTTTCAACAGGATTTCAAAATGAAAATACTCAGGTTCTTTTTTGCGATTTCGTTTTTGCTCCTCTCCACCTCCTGCGCGCTCTCGGACGGAATCTCTGGCCCAAAAGTGGAGCCGCCCATGCCCGCTTCGGGGACGATTTTGTTCCAGGATGATTTTTCCAACCTGACCAGCGGGTTCAAGCATCACGCCGGAGTGGAAGGGATCGCGGATTATGACAGCGGTGTGTATCGCTTCATTGTCAACGCCGCCCCCTATCATTTTTGGTCCACGCTTGAACGGCAGTATACTGACACGCGCGTCGAAGTGGATGTTGCCAAGTTGGACGGCCCCGACTCCAATTTGGCGGGTATTGTCTGCCGTTTTCGTAATGTGAATGGGATACCAAATTTTTATTTCTTTGCCATCAGCAGTGACGGCTATTATGCCATTGGACGCACGAGCAATGAAGGTTCCATCCTGCTTGGACAGGACCAGATGGCAAATTCGCCCACCATCAATACGGGCGTGAGCATCAATCACTTGCGCGCCGATTGTGCGGGAAGCGCGCTCACGTTTTACGTTAACGGTTTCCCGGTGGCGCACACGACCGATTCCACGCTGACCAGCGGGCAGGTGGGGCTGATGGCTGGCTCCATCGAAGAGGGCGGCGTGGATATCATCTTCGACCAGTTCATTGTGGTGCAACCGTAGGGGCGGGGTCGCTACATCCTCAAAAACGATTATGAAGGTCTACCTCGATACAATTGGATGCCGACTGAATCAAAGCGAGATCGAAACGATGGCGCGGGGATTCCGCGCGGCAGGACATGAGATCGTCGCGTCTGCCGAAGGCGCGGACCTGGCAGTGGTCAACACCTGCGCGGTGACGGCGGACGCGGCGGCCGATTCGCGGCAGATGATCCGTCATCTTGCGCGCGCAGGCGTTCCGCAGATCGTCCCGACGGGATGCTGGACGACGCTTCAAATGAAGGAAGCCGCGTCCCTGCCGAATGTTCTGCACGCTGTTTCCAATCAAGAAAAAGAAAATCTTGTTGCACAATTCAATTCTGAATTCAGAATTCTGAATTCAGAATTTGATCTTGAGCCTCTGTCGCGTCAGCCGTTGCCTGGGCTTCATCGCCGCACGCGGGCATTTATCAAAGTGCAGGATGGGTGTGACAACGCCTGCACATTTTGCATCACTACGGTGGCGCGCGGCGAGTCGCGTTCGCGTCCGCTGGAGGACGTGATTCGCGATATTCAATTCGCGCTGGCGGGCGGCACCAAGGAGATCATGCTGACGGGTGTTCATCTCGGTTCGTGGGGACAGGAGTGGGGACGTCACCTGCGCGAACTCGTCGCGGCTATTTTGCGTGAGACGAATGCGCCACGCCTGAGGCTGTCCTCGCTCGAGCCATGGGACCTGGACGCCGACTTTTTCCAACTCTGGGAGAATCCCCGCCTCATGCCACACCTGCACCTGCCTCTGCAATCTGGGAGCGAATCCACGCTGAGGCGGATGGCGCGCAAAACCACGCCCGCCTCGTTCCGCGAATTGGTCGCCGCGGCACGGACGGTGATTCCCAGCGTGGCGATCACCACGGACGTCATCGCGGGCTTCCCCGGCGAGACGGAGACTGAGTTCACTGAGACGCTGGACTTTGTCCGCGAGATGGATTTCGCGGGTGGACACGTCTTCACTTATTCGCCGCGTCCAGGCACGGGGGCCGCGAAGATGAAAGGGCAGACGCGACCCGAGGTCCGAAAGAAGCGGAACGCCATTTTGCGGGAGGCGTTCGAAGAGTCGTCGAAAGCCTATCGCCAGAAATTTGTCGGGCGGAGGATGGCCGTATTATGGGAGTCCGTTACCGAATTGGACGAGTGGGGCTGGCAAATGGAGGGCTGGACGGAAAATTACTTGCGGGTGAGCGCCGCGGCTTCGTCCCCGCGCTGGAACGAGGTGGATGAAGTGGAGTTGACGGATGCCTCGGGCGATATTTTGCGGGGAGTAATTCGGGATTCGGGATAAGTGTCACTTTTGCGGATGGGGGAGAGACTGTATAATATTGGTGCATTTTTTCACAGAAAAACCACAAAGGAGCAAATAATATGACCGCTCAGATCATTGATGGAACCGCCATTGCCCTGAAAGTTCGCAATGAGGTGAAAGAGAAAGTTGCGGCACGTATTGCGGCAGGGAAATCACAACCCGCGCTGGCGACCGTGCTGGTGGGCGAGCGCATCGACTCGGCCACGTACGTGAGCATGAAACAGAAGGCCTGCGCCGAGTTGGGCATGACCTCCTATCACAAGCCGCTTCCCGCCGATATTTCGCAGGAAGACCTGGAGAAACTCATCAAAGAGTTGAACGCCGACCCGAAAGTGAACGGCATTTTGGTGCAACTGCCTCTGCCCTCACATTTGGATGAAGAGCGCGTTTTGCAACTCATCAGCATTGAAAAAGATGTGGACGGTTTCTCGCCGATCAATCTCGGCCGCCTTGCCCAGAAGGGACGCGAGCCGCTTTTTGTGCCATGCACGCCGTACGGATGCATCTACCTGCTCAAGGAAGCGGGCGTGACCATCAAGGGCGCAAATGCCGTTGTGCTGGGACGCTCGAACATCGTCGGTATGCCTGCCGCGTTGTTGCTCGTGAAAGAAGATGCAACAGTGACCGTTGTCCACTCGCGCACGAAGGACATCCCCGCGGTCATGAAAAATGCAGACATCATCATCGCGGCCATCGGTCGCGCCCAGATGGTGCGCGGCGACTGGATCAAGCCTGGCGCGGCAGTCATTGATGTGGGCATCAACGGCATCCCCGTGCTGGATGACAAGGGCAATCCTGTCATCAGCGAGAAGACGGGCAAGCCGAAACAGAAACTTGTCGGCGACGTGAATTACGATGAGGCCAAGGAAGTTGCGGGCTTCATCACCCCCGTCCCTGGCGGTGTTGGACCGATGACGATTGCCATGTTGATGGCGAACACCCTGCGCGCCGCAGAGATTCAAGATAAGTAGATCGTAATTGGTAATTTGTAATCAGTCCTGTCGCGAGGCGGGACTGATTTTGATTCGAGAGGAGAAAGGATGAAAAAATTCTTGAAATGGATTGGGATTATCCTTGCCGCGCTGTCGGGATTGATCATCCTTGCACTGGCCGTCATCTATTTCCAAACCGAATCGCGCCTGAACCGTGTGTATGCCGCGCCCGTGGACACGTTGCCCATCCCGACAGATGCCGCGTCCATCGAACATGGCAGGCGAATCTTCCAGTATCGCGGGTGTGAGGCATGCCACGGTGAGCAGTTGCAGGGGAAAATCTATCTTGATGACCCCGCACTCGGACAGGTCATCGCGGGGAATCTGACACGCGGCGAAGGCGGATATGGCGCGTCGTTCTCGGACGCCGACTGGGTGCGCGCCATCCGTTACGGTGTCCGCCCCGACGGGACACCGCTCCTGTTCATGCCATCCACCGAGTTTTATTTTTTGAGTGACGATGATCTGGCAGACGTGATCGCTTACATCAAAAGCGTCCCGCCCGTGGACCATGTCCAGCCACCCAGTTCTCTCTCGCTGACAGGCCGCGCGGCGATGACGCTCGTTCCCGCCATCACCTTCATCCCCGCCGAATTAATTCCAATGGACGCGCCGCGTCCCGTCGCGCCCGAAGCGGGAGTCACTGCCGAGTATGGCGAATACCTGACACTCTCCTGCAAAGTCTGTCACGGGCTGACGATGTCGGGCGGACTCATCCCTGGCTTTCCGTCCGACTGGCCGCCCGCGCCAAACCTGACGTGGGGCGCGGGATCGTCCCTGCCTGCGTGGGAGGAGTCGGATTTTATCCATTTCATGCGGACGGGGATGAGGCACGGCAGTCAGGTGGACGCGAAGTATATGCCGTGGAGTTCGTACAAATTCATGACCGACGATGAACTACGCTCCGTGTGGGTGTATTTGCAGTCATTGCCGCCGCTGGAGTATGGGAATAGATGAAACAAAATTAACTTTTAGACACATTTTTGGCCGACTCTTTGTGATTGAGTCGGCCAAAAATTTTCTCAATTCGTGAGAATTCGCGTAATTCGCGGCTGAATCGTTTTGGCCCTACTCGTATCTGAATCTCCACACTCCGATTACAAAAAACACTGCCGCGAAACCCAGCAACACTCCCGTCTCAGGCAGGATGTCCATCAACCCGCGTCCGCGCAAAACGAGATCGAGCATCCCTTGCATCGCCCACGTGGTCGGCAGGATCTTCACCGCGTTCTGCACCGCAGTCGGGAATAACTCCAACGGATACCAGCATCCGCCCATCAGCGCGAAGACCATGCCGAACATGATGCTCAGCCCGCTGGCCTGACTCTCGGTCTTTACAAACGTTCCTATCGTGGTGCCAAAGGCCGCGGCCGCCAGCGCCGCGCTGAGCAGGAGCACGGACAGGGCGAGTGGTTCGCGTCCCCAGGCGAGTTTCATCACGAGAATGCCGAAGAGAATGAGCAGTGTCATCTGCACGAGTGCCATCAGCACCTGTCCCGAAATTGTGCCGAACAGGTAGGTGGCCTTGCGCGTCGGCGTTGTCAGGACGCGGCGCAGGGTTCCCTGTTGACGCTCGTAAGCGAACATGGCGGAAATGCCGAAGAGCGGAATGAACACCCACGTGATCAACTGCCCTGCAGACGAGTTCGCCCTCGGGTCATACTCGACCTGATCGGGGGTCGCGGCTTCGACGGCTTTCACACGCTCGGGTGCGTCTGCTTGAATGTCTTGCGCCAGTTTGAGCGAATCATCAAAATACGCCTGTCTCTCCGCATCGGACGCGAATGGCTGTTTCGCCTCGCGTTGACTGACCGCGTTCTGCGCCGCGCTGATCGCGCTGGACACGCGTCGAATGGCCGTCTGCACAGCGCGCTCGACCACGGTCGCATTGATGTTGTTGGGCTGTTTCAGCAGTTCCACTTCCGCGGTCCCGCTTTGAAGCGACTCGGCGTCCACACCTGCGGGGATGATGAACACCGTCGAAGCGCGGCGCTCGTCGAATTCCTTTTGCGCCTCGTCGCGGGCCGTCAGGACGGGATAGACCGCCGTCGAACGTTCCAACTCGTCAATGATCTGCTGGGAGATGGCGGTATTCGCCTCATCCGCCACCAGCAGGCGGATGCGCGGATCTTGCTCGCCATTGGGCGTCCCACCCGCAAGAAGGAAGGTGAAGATCAGTGGCAGGACGATAAAGAATAGTAACTCCGAAGAACTTGTAAATCGGAGAATGGCATCTTTCCAGGCAATGGCAAATATTTTTTTCATAGTTTGTTTCCTCTGTCATTGCGAGCGTTTGTTGCGAAGCAATCCCCTGTTCCGAGGAGATTGTTTCGACATTGCCCTTCGACTGCGCTACGCTTCGCTCAGGACAATGTCTCGCAATGACGGTTACAAGTTATTTCTGCGCCAGATTCTTCTTCCCAAAGATCATCACCGACACGGCAAACAACACCACGCCCATAATGAGCAGGGCAACGATCGGCTCGGTCAGTTGCGCCAGTCCGCCACCGAGGGCGAGGGTGGTGAACCCGTCCAATGCCCAGGCATTCGGCGTGATCTTGCTGATGAATTGGATGGCAGGAGGCATCATCCCCAGGTCAATGAAACTGCCGCCGAGGATGCCGAAGATGAGCATGATGGCTGAACCGATGCTCGCCACCTGATTCGGGTTGCGCGCAAAGGCAGTGATCAACATGCCCCAGCCCGTCGCACCAAAGACCGCCGCTAGAATCAACGCGGTCATCCCTAGCGGGTCGCCCCACTTCACCTGGAAGAAAATCGCGCTGGCGAGAATCAGAATCGAGATTTGCGCCACGCCTGTCAGGTAAATACCAAAGACCTTGCCACCCAAAATCTGCGCGGAGGATGTCGGTGAAACGAGCAGGCGCGGCAATGTCCCTTGCGCGCGTTCGGCGAGAATCGAGCGCCCGCCGTAACTGACGGTGTACATCAAGAACAGTAGCGCCATGCCAGGCGCCATATAAGCGAGGATGTCGAACTCCACGGCCTGCGCGCCTTCGTCATCTGTTTTCAAGGTCAGGGCAGTGGACTCGGTTTGGTCAACATCTTCGAATAGCGAGCGGCCTTCGGTCTCGGCCTGTTGCGGTGTAATAACGCCCGTCATCAGCATCTGGAAAATCGTGGTCATGCCGCTGGTGCGCCCCTCATCCACGCGGCTGACGAACTCGTCCACGATGGCTTTGATCACGCCCGCGCTGGTGGGCTTGGCAGGGTTGACGTACACTTCAATCGAAATGGGATCCGCCTCGGCGAAGTTTGGATCCGTCATCGTCCCTTCGGCGGGGATGATCGAGCGGGTGAATCCCTCGGGAATGATGACCGCGGCCGCGGCTTGGTTATCATCAATTAACTGGCGCGCCGCTTCGGGGTCCGACGATGTGGCGGGTTCGACCAATTCGGCCAGATCCTCCGAATTGAAGACGTCCACGAGCGCGTCGCCCAACTCGGCGTTGTCGAGGTTGACAATAATGACGGGGATGTCCTGGATGCCTCCGCTATTCCCGCTGAATCGCCCTGTGACGAAACCCATGCCGATGGTGAGCAGGAACGGCGCGAGCAACATGAACACCAGCGCGGCGCGGTCGCGGAAGACGAGGCGGAGGTCTTTGAAACCGATGATGATGGTTTTTAACATGGAAATCTCTTTTCAAGTTTCCGCTGTCCTGAGCGGAGCGAAGAACACGCTCCTCCGCTCAGGACAGCGGGTGCTTTAATCGCGCAACGCGCGCCCAGTGAGATGCAAGAACACCGCCTCAAGATTCGGCTCGCGGATATCAATGGAATGAATCTTGATGCCGCGCTCGTTGGCCTTGGTGACGACGGCCGCGAGAACTTCCTCCGCTTCGTGCGCGATGACCGAGACTTCGTGGTCAGTGGCGATGGCTTCGAGCACATCCTTCACGCCGTCGAGGGATTTTGCCAACGCTTCGGGGTCATCGTTTTCGCCGAGATGCAGGATCAGCGTCTCGGTTTGGCCGACCTGCTGAGTGAGTTCCTTTTGCGTGCCGAGCGCGATCAGTTCGCCATGGTCAATGATGCCAACGCGGTCGGAGAGTTCCTGCGCCTCTTCCATGTAGTGAGTTGTGTAAAGCACGGTCATGCCTTTTTTGTTGAGGTCTTTGACCGTGTCGAGGATGGCGCGGCGCGACTGTGGGTCAATGCCGACGGTGGGCTCGTCCATGAACAGGACGCGTGGCTTGTGAAGCAGTCCCACGCCGATGTTGACGCGGCGCTTCATCCCGCCCGAATAGGTTTTGACGCGGTTCTTGGCCTTGTCGGTGAGGCCGATCTGTTCCAATACCTCGTCCACGCGCGTGTTGAGGGACTTGCCGCTCAGCCCGTACATTTGTCCCCAGAAGATGAGATTCTCGCGGGCGGTCAAGTCTTCGTAGAGGGCAATATCCTGTGGCACCACGCCGATGACGTTGCGGACCGCCATCGGGTCACGCGTGACCGAATGTCCCGCGATGGATGCGTCGCCTGCGGTGGGCGCGTAGAGCGTCGAGAGCATGGAAATGGTCGTGGTCTTGCCCGCGCCGTTGGGACCGAGCAGGCTGAAAATCTCCCCCTCCTGGATATCAAAGGTGATGCCTTTGACGGCGGCAAAGTCGCCATAGTTTTTAACGAGTTCTTTCACTTCGAGAATGGCTGGCATGGGAACCTCCTGAGGAATATATTTATTTTACGTCGGAATCTCGATTCTGTCGCGAAGAAAAGGGTACAATCGGCGGAATTCCTGGCATCTAGCCAGAACAAGGAGAAAAAATGACAGCGACAAAAGTGACTGACGGCCAGGTGGTTTCAATGGAATACACCCTGCGCGTGGACGGCAAGGTGGTGGACTCATCCGAAGGCGGCGACCCGCTGGAGTATTTGTACGGCGCGGCGAACATCATCCCCGGGCTGGAGCGCGAGATGGATGGCATGTCGGTGGGTGAGAGCAAGACGGTGATCGTTTCGGCTGCAGACGGATACGGCGAATCTGACGAAGAGGCCTTTATCGAGGTGCCGCGTGGCGAGTTCCCAGCGGATATTCCACTCAAACCCGGCCTGGAGATGGAGTTGACTGGTCCTGAAGGCCAGCCCATGTATGCCCGTGTGGAGAGCATGGAAGGCGAGAACGTGGTGCTTAACATGAATCATCCGCTGGCAGGCAAGGAACTGCACTTTGATGTCAAGGTGGTGGGGCTGCGCGACGCGACCGAAGAGGAGATGGATCACGGCCACGCGCATGGAGGGCATGGGCATTAATTCATTTCGTAAAGTTAAGAACAACAGGCCTCTCAAGGAGAGGCCTGTTGTTTTGTCCAAGGGTTACTTCCTCGACGAATTATTTCTGACTTAAAACTATTGACATTTATTGAAGTTGTTCATATGATTCGCGTTGGATACATCCAGATGGCAAAAAAAAGGTGAGGATTTGCAGAAGTTTCCCGCACACTTCCATCAAATCCGAGGAGAAGGAAATGCAAAACCAAATTGGCAAAGTGTCCCTGCTCATCGTTATTATGGCAATGGGGGTCGCATCTGCGCAAGTCGGTAGTGTCCAAGCCGATGCAACGGCTCAAACGTTGCCATTTTTGCAAGATTGGAGCAACACCGGCCTCATCACTGCCAATGATGATTGGTCAGGCGTGTTGGGAATCAACGGCTATCTCGGACAGAGTCTCACAACGACAACCGGGGTGGATCCACAAACCGTTTTGACTGAGAGCGCCGCAGCCAATGATTTGACCGTTCTCGCCAACCAGACAAATGCAAACATCACAAATGGGGATGTGGCCGAATTTGACAATGCCCTGCAGGTCATCGCCCTGCAGGGATCGGGAACGGCCGATGCGCCATACATTTTGATTACGGTCAGTACCACTGGGCTGACTGACATCACCATCTCATATGACCTGCGCGATATTGATGGGTCGGCGGATAATGCCATTCAGCCAGTTGCCCTGCAATACCGTGTGGGAGATAGCGGCCCATTTACGAACGTGGCGGCAGGCTACGTGGCAGATGCCACCGCCGGCCCCAGCCTCGCGACCCTAGTGACACCCGTTAACGTAACCCTGCCAGCCGCTGTGGATTACCAGCCTCTCGTTCAAATCCGCATTATCACCACCAATGCCGTGGGAAGTGATGAATGGATCGGCATTGATGACATTTCCATCACTGGCACGGACACGACTCCCCCTTCGCTAACCCTACCAGGTAACTTGACCTATGAAGCCAACACGCTGGGCGGGCGTGTTGTTGGCTTCTCTGCCAGCGCCATTGATGTTGTGGACGGTTCTGTCCCGGTCACCTGCACACCGTCTTCCGACTCGCTCTTTATGGTTGGGTCTACGACGGTGAACTGTTCCGCCGCTGATGTGGCTGGCAACATCGCCAACGGCTCATTCATCATCACAATCACAGACACCACTCCGCCTTCGCTAACTCTGCCGGGCAATATGACCGTTCCCCAGACCATTCCCGCGGGCGCGGTGGTCACCTTCACAGCCACTGCCACCGATACAGTCGGGCCAGCCAGCCCGACGGTCACGTGTGCCCCGGTTTCAGGTTTCACCTTTCCGGCTGGCGCAACAACTGTCAAATGCTTGGCCAGTGACACTGCCGGTAACATCGCTGTGGGAAATTTCAAAGTCACCGTGCGGAAGAACAGGAACCTGCTCAGCAAGCCTGATTTTAGTGGCCCTTATGCCATGCCATACTCCTGGAATGTGATGGGCGCGCCTGCGCCTTTCGCGTCCGTGCTGGACTGCGTCATTTTTAACAGCGCGTCCTGCTCTGTCCGACTGGCTGGCGACAAAACAAATACCTACAAGTCCGTTTTTCAGCTCGTTAAACGCAGTGGATTGGCCGGGGATAAATATGCATTTGGGATTTCGAGCGGTGCCCGCCACGCGCCTAACACTGGCGGACTGTATCAGGTGGAAGTGATTTTCTACGACACCTGGGCCAAAGTCCCAGGTACCGCGAAACTGAATTTGACGCCCGGCACGCATGGCTTCCAGAATTTTAGCGGGGTTGCCACGGCCCCTGCGGATTACACACACCTCGTCTTCCGCTTCGTTTTCCGCAACGCCAGTGGACAGGCCTGGTTCGATGATGCCTTCCTGATAAAACTTCCGTAAGCGCCCGCTCAATTTTAAATTGTTTCAACGATTCGCGTTGCAATCCTCTCCACGATGAAATCGGGGACGCCATCTGCCGCGCGGGATTGCAGGCGCAGGTCAATCGGGTCGTTGACGTAATCCACGACGAGCAGGCGATCACCCTCCGTCCACGCGATCTCGGTCGAGAAGAGGTGGAGTCGGCAGAGACGGGCAATGCGATGTGTGATTTCGCACAGGCCAGTCAGTTGAGGGGCGAGTTGTGGGGGCGTGATTTGTTGGGGTGGACCAACGTGTCCGCCCTGATTGATGGGTGTGTAAACATGCGTGTTCGTATCCCAATAATTGATGAAAATATCCCCGAGACAGTAGATGACGCGTAACCAGGCAGGTAATCCATCCACGATTAGCGGGGTGACGTGTTCCTGCAAGAGATATTGCTGTTCGGGAAAATGCTGTCGGGCGGACTGGATCTGCTCCAGCGTGGATATTTCCATGATGACGCCGTCCCCGCCGCCGCCGAGCGCGGGTTTGGCGGTGAAGTTCCCGCCGAGAGGTTGTAGCTCGAGCAGGGGCAGTTCGGGTTGATGGTGATACGCGGGCAGGATGATTGTCCGCGGGGTGGGGATTCCGTCTTCGAGAAAGAGATGATGGATGGCGGCCTTGTCGTAGGCGCGGTCGGCGAGTTCGCGCGGGTTGAGTCTGCGCGCGCCGAGGGATCGGGCAATGTCCACGAGGGGCAGGAAGGCAGGGTCCGCTTCGGAGGCGCGGTCGAGCAGGGCGGAGAAACCCGCCTCCCCTGATGAGAGACGCGAAAGGGCCCCCGCGAGGGTGGACGGGGTGACGGTCAAGAGTCTGCGTCCACGCGCGTGGCAGGTTCCATCCAAAATTTCGATAAAGCCGTCGTCATATTCCCAGTTCGAAGCAAGACAGAGATCGTAAAAATCCATTCCCGACATTGTAAACGAAAGTCCCGCCCTGTGGGTGGGCGGGACTTGAGGTTAGTCGGCGGCTGGTTCGGCCGCAGGTTTGCGAGCGAACCGTTCCTGTTTATGAAGACGCAAGTGCAGGGCGTAATAACTCATGGCCGAGACGGCGCTGAGGCCTCCGCAGATGAACCACAGGAGGCTGGGGTTGCTGAAGTTGTCGAGCACGTATCCTGCCGCCGCGAGGCCGAACATTTGGGGAATCGCCCACGACAGGCCGAAGACTGCCATGTAACGTCCGCGCATGTCTTCGGGGGCGAAGTTGGCGGCCAGGCCCGAACTGACCGGGAAGACGATCATCTCGCCGATGGTGATGACCACGAGGGCAAGCGCAAAGAGCAGGTAAACCGAGACGTACCCAAACATGGAGAAGCCGATCAGGAAGAAGAGCGTGCCGAGACTCATCATCAGGAAAGGTGGTTTGTCGCGCAGCCAGCGGCTGACTCCAAACTGGAACAACACCACGGTGATGGCGCTGGCGGTCATTAGAATACCGTAGTTTTGCGGATCGAGACCGTGTTCGTCGCGGAGAAAGACGGAAAGCGTACCGTACATCTGCTGGTAAACGGTTAACATCAATATGTTGGCGACGATAAAGGCGATGAAGCCAAGGTCCCTGAAGACTTTGAAATATCCGATGATGGTCTTCCCCATCGATTCTGGTTCTGGATGCGGGGCGCCCGCTTCCATCTTGACCTTGGGCTTGGTCTCGGGCAACAAGCGGAAGAACAACGCCGCGACGATGCAACTGATGACGGCGTCGGTCACGAAGAGATAGAAATAATCGAGGTTCTTCGCCACGATTCCGCCGATGATCGGTCCGATCAGCCAGGCCACGTTTGCCACCACGCGCAGGATGCCAAATCCCTCCTGGCGTTTTTCCTCAGGCAGGATGTCGGCGATCATGGCATTGTGAGCGGGTCCCGCGATTTCTCCGAGCAGGCCTACAACGACCACCAGCGGCCACATCATCTGAATGGTGGTGACAAGACCAAATGCCAGACTGCTGAGGGCGCTGAAGACCAACCCGAAGAGGATCAACTGCTTGCGCCCAAATCGATCGGTGAGGGCGCCGCCGATCATGCCGCCGCCAAATCCAAAAGCCGACATGGTGCCCAGCAGGAGGCCTGCTTCGGTCATGCCGACACCGAATTTCTGGGTGATGTAGAGGGCGAAGAACGGGAAGAGCATTGTCCCGCCGACGCGGTCGATGAAGGAGACACCCACTACGATCCAGAAAAGCCGTGGATAATCCTGATAGACAGTTCTAAATCTCTTGAGCATTCTCAACCTTTCGTTAGGGACACAAATCATAGCACGTGCGTTCTATTTTGAACAGGTGGAATCGCCTCTTTCTCCTTAGGGGTGTTGCCGCTGACAAAAAAATCCCGCCCTGTGATGGGCGGGACGGATTCGTTAGTCCGCAGCAGTGGGAACCGCCTTCACTTCTTCGTCGCGGCGGATGAAACGCTCTTCTTTATGGAGTTTCAAGTGCAAACCGTAGTAACTGAGCACCGAGAGGGCGCACAACACGCCGCCGAGATACCACAGCAGGTTGGGGTTGAAATTGTCCATGATGTAACCCGCCGCGCTTGGCCCGATGGTTTGCGGGATGGCCCACGAGAAACCGAAAACCGCCATGTAGCGTCCGCGCATTGCCTCGGGGGCGAAGTTGGCGGCCAGCGCCTGGCTGACCGGCACAACGATCATCTCGCCGACGGTGATGATGACGATGGCGGTCACAAACCAGAGGTAGTTCGAGAACAATCCGAACATGGTAAAACCGACCATGTAGTACAGCGTACCAAAGGCCATCATCAGGAAGGGTGCTTTATTGCGGAGCCAGCGGCTGACACCGAACTGAAAGAGCACCACGGTGATGGCACTGGATGTCATCAGGAAGCCATACCCCTGCGGGTCAATGCCGTGCTGGTCGCGCAGGAAGACCGAGAGCGAGCCGTAGGCTTGCTGGTAGACGAGCAACATCAACACGCTGGCAACGATGAACGCCATGAACGCGAAATCGCGCAAAGCGACCCGATACCCGAGGACAGTCTGCCAGATGGACTCGTGTGTCTCCACGCCCGCTTCCACCTGGACCTGAGGCTTGGTCTCCGGTATCAGACGGAATACCAGCGCCGCGACGACACAACTGACAGCGGCATCGATCACGAACAGTGCGAAGAAGTTCTGTTTGGCGATCAACCCGCCGATGGTCGGACCGATGATCCAGGCGAAGTTGCCGACCACGCGCAGGATACCGAATCCCTCCTGGCGTTTCTCCTCGGGAAGGATGTCGGCGATCATGGCGTTGTGTGCAGGACCTGACAGTCCGCCGATCAGACCGACCACCACAGCGATGGGGTACATGACGCGGATATCGTTGACCAAACCAAATGTCAGTGTGCTGAGAGCGCTAAAGGTCAGGCCGAAAAGGATGAGCCGCCTGCGCCCGAAGCGGTCAGTGAGTGCGCCGCCCGCCATCCCGCCGATCATGCCGAACAGGGAAAACATCCCCAGCAGTATGCCTGCTTCGGTCATGCCGACGCCGAATTTCTGGGTGATGTACAGGGCGAAGAACGGGAAGAGGAGAGTCCCGCCGACGCTATCTATGAAGGAGACGCCGACCACGATCCAGAATAGACGCGGATAATCGTTGTAGATTCTTTGGAGTTTATTAAACATGGCAAACCTTTTGCATCGAATAATCCTAGTGCGTGTGTTCCAATTTGAACAGGTCGGGAACGGGATTTCGTCCAGATTCCATACTGGAGAAGGGCGCGTCCCAATCCAATAGAGGCGGAATTAATGCTGGCCGAGCGTGCCTAACACTCTCACGCGTCGCTCGAGCGAACGGAAGGCGGAGGTGCCGATCCACAACATGACGAACATGAAGACGAACAGGAGGGCCAATTCCCATTGCAGGGGGACGATCGTGTTCGTACCGAGCAAGTGCGCGCGGACCGAGTCGAGTCCGTAGGTCAATGGAAGCGCAAGTGCAACGGGAAGTAGGAAGCGTGGCAGGGCATTGACTGGGAAGTTCGCCCCCGAGAAGATCTGGACAAGGAAACTGCTCATGTCCACGAGGGCATTGGCTTCACGCAGCAGCATGACCACGGCGGCGAAGGCAAAGCCAAATCCGTACAGGCCCAGCATCATCGGGATGATGGGGGCGAATGCAGCCCAAAGATTGCCGGTGGGGTGGAAGCCGAAGATCAACCCGGCGAAGAAGAGCATGCCCATCGACGTGATCATCGTGACGATCAGATTCGTCACGGAGTGGCCGATGAGGATCAACAGGCGGGGGATGGGTGTCAGCCAGTTCGATTCCATGACGCCCGAGTCCATATCGTTTTTCAGGGCATATCCCATGCCCCAGAAGACGGCATTGATGAAGTTTTCGAGCACGGTGCCAAGCAAAATGAACGACATGAAATCAGTCGTGCCACTGTATTGCGCGAAGCCTTCCGCCTTGCCATTGACGCTGAATGCCAGTCCCATGAAATAGACCGGCGCGATCCAGATCAACGGGTGGAACATGGCTGAAACCGCGTTGAGAGGATACCGCCAATACTGTTTCCAGTCTTTGCGGATGAGGGCGTAGAGCGCACGTAAGTTCGAGGCGAGACTCGGTTGGGAGAGGGTGTGTGTTTGCATTCTTTCTCCGTGCATCAATATTGACCGATTGCGCCGGTGACGCGGGCGCGGCGTTCCATCCAGACGAAGAG